>DASUVB010000451.1:0-3898 GCA_036373835.1 Flavisolibacter sp.
GCCGGTTCCATGGCCCGCCGTTATATGTTTTGATGCCCGCTGCGTTCAACACAGTGGCCGCCATCATACTTCGGCTTCCGCTACGGCAGACCGTGATCACCGGCTTGTTCCATTTACGGATCATTTCCACCTTGCCACGTATGTCATTGACTGGAATATTCTTCGAGCCGGTAATATGTCCCGATTTATATTCCATCGGCGTGCGCACATCAATGATCACCGCGCCGTTGCGCAAAACTTCCTGCAGGTCCTGCCGGTTGCCTGTAAATAACTTTTTAATCTGGTTCCACATAGTTAATTGTTTAAAAGGTCCTGTAAACCGCCGCCATTATGAACATCGCGGATGCCCATCTGTTTCAGTATGGACGCCGCGAGGCTGCTCCTGTTGCCGCTCTGGCAATAGAGAATGATCGGCTTTTGCATCTTTTTGAATTCGTCAATTCGATCGCGTACCTGGTCCAGCGGAATATTTACCGCGTTGGCGTAATGGCCGCCGTTGTATTCTTCCGGTGTTCTTACATCCACGTAGGATGCGTTATTCGCTGGGTTTTTCATGTTTCATTTTTTTATCAGTTCGGCAGCACAGACCTTGTCCGTGACTGGTATTGTTCCGTTTTCCTTAATGGCTTTGTAGCCACCCTTAACATCAATGAGATTCCGGAATCCGCGCGCACGCAGGATGGAAGCAAAGATCATAGAGCGGTAACCACCGGCACAATGCACATAATATGTCTTCTCCCTGTCCAGCGAAGCCAGGTTGTCGTTGATATAGTCAAGTGGCATGCTTACAGCATCCACCACGTGCTCGCTGGCGTATTCACCTGGCTTGCGCACATCGAGTATTGTTGCATCCTGCTCTTTTAAAGCAATCGCCATTTCACCTGCTGTAATGGAACGGATGGAATCGGTCTCCATCCCGGCTGCCTGCCAGGCTTCAAAGCCACCCCTGAGGTACCCGATCGTGTAATCATACCCGACGCGTGCCAGCCTGGTGATCACCTCTTCCTCCCGGCCTTCATCGGCCACAACCAGGATCTGCTGGGTGATGTCAGGGATCAGCGCGCCGACCCAAGGTGCAAAGCTTCCGTCAATTCCGATGTTTACGGAATTCGGGATAAAGCTTTTGGCAAAGACCTGCGGGTCACGGGTATCGAGCACCAGGGCACCCGTTTCATTGGCTGCTGTCTCAAATGCTTCCGGTGAAAGTGCCTGCCGTCCACGCCTGATCACTTCGTCAATACTTTGGTAACCCTGCCTGTTCAGCATCACATTCAGGGGGAAATAAGCGGGTGGGGTCGTCAGGCCTTCCGTTACTTCACGGATGAAGGTGTCCCGCGTCATATTCGCACGGAGTGCATAATTGGTCGCCTTCTGGTGCCCCAGCGTGTCAGAAGTTTCCTTGCTCATATTCTTGCCACAGGCGCTGCCGGCGCCATGCGCAGGATAGACAATGATATCATCCGCCAGCGGCATGATCTTGTTGCGGAGCGAATCATACAGCGTGCCCGCAAGCTGTTCCGTGGTCAAATTCGCTGCTTTTTGCGCGAGATCGGGACGTCCAACATCGCCTATGAACAGCGTATCGCCGGAGAACAGGGCAACATCCCTGCCTTTTTCGTCGCGCAGCAGGTAACACACACTTTCCATGGTATGCCCTGGCGTGTGCAGCACCTTGAATGTTACCTTGCCCACCCTGAATTCTTCCCCATCGGTGGCAATGTGCGCGTCAAAGGCGGGAGCGGCATTTGGTCCGTATACTATTGTGGCGCCTGTTTGCCTGGAAAGGTCAAGGTGCCCCGAAACAAAGTCCGCGTGGAAGTGGGTCTCAAAAACATATTTTATGCGGGCGTTGTTATTTGCCGCCTTTTTCACATAGGGTTCCACTTCCCGGAGCGGGTCTATCACGACTGCCTCACCGTCGCTTTCGATGTAGTAAGCACCCTGGGCCAGGCAGCCTGTATAGATCTGTTCAATTTTCATGTGATTGATTTTTGTAAAATTGGTGCAGTTGGCAAATGATTTCCGTGACGAAAATCACGTCGTCAGTGTGCATTGGTGCCAGGCAGGAAAAGCTCCTTGACGATAATATAGATTCCCATGACCAGTACGAACCATCCGAAGCCTTTCTTCAGCTTGTCCGCTGAAATTTTCCGGCTCAGCATGTTGCCGATAAAAATGCCTGCAATGGCTATGGCACTGATGATGCCAAGGAACATCCAGTCCATCTGGATATTCCCGAGATCACCGGTAAAGCCGATCAGCGATTTGGCTGCAATGATGAGGAGCGACGTGCCAACTGCCTGCTTCATCGGGAGCTTACTGAGCAGCACCAGGGCAGGTATGATCAGGAAGCCGCCCCCGGCGCCGACAAGACCCGTGAGCACGCCAACAACAATGCCTTCCACCAGGATCAGGGGATAGTTGAACCGCTGTACTACAGGAGCTTCTGCCGTGGCCTTTTTTGTTTTATTCCGGATCATGGAAACCGAAGCAGCGACCATCAGCACCGCAAACAGCAGCATCATCAGCAGGTCGCGGGTGAAATCAAGGCCGCCGATCGTGAATACATGTTCAGGTATAACCGGCACGATGTACCTGCGGGTGAGAAAAACGGCAGCGATCGAAGGAATGCCAAAGATGACCGCAGTGCGGATATTGATCATTCCCTGCCTGTATTTCGGGATCGCACCCACAAGGCTGGTGCTGCCGACGATAAAAAGGGAATAGGCGGTTGCCACCACAGGCTGCACCCGGAACAGGTACACCAGCACCGGTACCGTAAGTATTGATCCGCCGCCACCAATGAGTCCTAGCGAGATACCGATGACAAGCGATGCGAGGTAACCGAAGATTTCCATGGTGCAAAGGTGTGCGCAGTTGAAAGTTCCTTACGTGACCAACATCACGTCAGAGCCATCTCAAGATCCAGTAACTCGATATGCGTCTTATGCATGCGGATAATGCCTTTCTCCGAAAGCTTCTTCATCAGCCTGGAGATCACTTCCCGCGATGAGTTCAGATCCTGTGCGATCTCTGTGAAGGGGATGCTGATGTTATTTGTCTTCAGCTTTTCCTGGTGACGTTTCAGGTAAAACACCAGCCGTTCGTCCATATTGCGGAATGCGATATGATCGATGGTTTGCAGCAGTTCGTCAAAGCGTTCGCGGTATGACCCGACAACAAATTGCGTCCAGCTCCTGTATTTGCCCATCCACTCGTCAACATACTGCAGGGGAACCATCAACACGGTGGCACGGGTGACGGCACGGGCCATCAGGCCGCTTGTTTCGGTACCGAGTGCACAAACCAGTGACATGGCGCACGCCTTGCCCGGCTCCAGGTAGTACATAAAGAATTCGTCACCCATGTCATCTTCCCTGTAGATCTTCACCAGCCCGTCCAGCACCAGCAGCGAGGTGCGTATGTTCTGGCCGGTCCGCATCAGGATGTCGCCCTCCTCGTAAGATCTCAGGTCAGCCACCTCCACCAGCTGTTCGACCAGTTCGCGCTCAAGGGTCGGAAAATGCCTGCTGATTTCCTGTACTGTCATAGTGCAAAGATAAACCGTCGCTCATGCAGGAAGGATGATTTTAGTCTGCCGGCGCCCTAAAACAGGAACAACTGCCTTTTGAAGGCTGGTCATGCCATTGCGGTACATCTTTTGAAAGCCGGGATATAAAGAGATGTATGAAAGACAGGGTGAGAGAAAATACGCCGGAGCCGGCTAATGAGCGGGTAGATGCAGAAATCAGGGAACACATCAGCCTGTATGCCAGCCAGGACGAAGCCATGATCACAAAGCGGATCCACGAGCTCGACCGGGAATGGGATATCGAGCGGGCCCTGGAGGTGAATATGCCTGTTGTGGCATTAATCGGCCTTGCCCTGGCGGTTTTTG
>DASUVB010000452.1:0-6942 GCA_036373835.1 Flavisolibacter sp.
CTTTCTGCCACTTCCGGCTGTGTTATCGTTTTTGCTGTGTCCACCGCATTGCGGACGTCAGCAGCCACAGCAGTGGTATCCGTATGTCTTTCAATTACTTTTTCAGGTTGCTGCTCCTCGTTTTTAGTCACCGTGGGCTCAGATATAACAACCGGTTGTTCCTCTTTTTTTGTGTTCTCCGGCGTTTCTGCAGGGTTCACTTCTTTTGCGACGTCTTCTATGGTCCTGGAAGGATTTGTAACAATTGCAACGGGCTCTGCCCTGGCATACACCGGTGTTCTCAAGAGGGTAGAATCATTGGCGGCTTTTGACAACAGCATGCTGAAATCGTCCGTGCGTGCTGCGTAGGTCACCGTATCGGTCATCCTGCGGCTTTCAGGCCGCAGCAGCGACAACGACTGCAGGTCGAAAAGCGCAGGTGCGCCATCAATGTTCTTTAAAACAAAGCCGCGGTCCCTTGCCTGGACATCAATCCGGAATTTTGCTTCTGCTGCGGGGTTGCCGGAAAAACCAATAAAATAATGGTAGGTACTGTCCTGGAGATTGGAAAGGATCATGAAACCGCCATTAGAACTTTGCACCTCATCATTGCTCTTTACATAAAATGACTGGTGGTTTTCCGTTTCAATATATATGTAATACACCCGTTGTGCAGAAACCGACAGCATGCCGGTCGCACACAGGATGAAAAGAAACAATTTCTTCATGTCATTCCAAAATTAACGCAAAACGTGGCGCAGTGGTCATTCCAATGAAGTGAAGACAAGCGCATTACGCAACTAAAATCGTGGAAATCGGCCGTATTCCGTGCTAGGGAATGTTAAGGTTGGTGGAAGCCTCACATGGCTACCAGCTGCCACTGGCCCCGCCACCTCCCCCGCTCCCGCCGCCAAATCCGCCAAAGCCTCCGCCGAAACCTCCACCAAAGCCGCCACCACTGCTGCCGCCAAAACCTCCTCCGCCTCCTCCGAAGCTGCCGGGGAAGAATACCGGCCCAAAACCCCTGTACCCGCGCCTCGATACAAAACCGCCGCCACGTCCGCCACCGCCCCCGAATATTTTCAGCAGGAAAAAGAGGATGATTATCCCAATGAGCAGTTTACCCGTGCTGATACCGGTGCCCCGCCCGGAACGTGCCTTTGGATCGGCCTTGAATTCACCAGCTGCGGACTGGAATATAGAGGTAGTGGCCAGGTCAAAACCACGGTAATAATTGCCTTCGCGGAAATTGGGCGCGATATCATAGTCGATGATCTGACGCGCAGTGATATCCGGGACAGCCGCCTCCATGCCATATCCCGTTTCGATGTTAATCTTCCTGTCCTCTATTGCTGCAAGGATAACAACGCCATTGTCCTTGTCCGCCTGCCCGACCTTCCATTGCCTCAGTATCTCGAGGGCAACATCCGCTACGTCATAATCGCCGGTTGTCTTCACCGTGACAATAGCGACCTGGGATGACGTGCTGTCCTCGTATGCCAGTAATTTCTGTTCAAGCGCGGCTTCCTGTTCCGGCGTCAATACGTTCGCGAAATCATTGACCAGGCGGGGAGGTGAGGGTCGCTTGGGTACCACTTTGTTGATGCCCTGTGAAAACACATCCAGGCAACCTAACAGGAATAACAGCAGGAGAAGTTTCTTCATCGTTACGTACCAAAGACTATCGTATCCGGCAATTCATTTTTATCAGAATCCCTGTCATAAGGGAAATAAAACTTCAGCGCTTCGCCAACGTCGCGCACCACCTGGCAGATGCCTTCCGCCAGGTGTTGCTTTCGGAACTCCAGCAGCATCTTTTCCACTTCATCTTTCCAGTACTTGGCGCCCACTTTCTCATGTATGCCCTGGTCGCCGAAGATCGCGGCCTGGTGGTCCTTGACCGCTATGTAGATCAGGGTGCCATTCCGCTGTTGCGTCTCCTCCATCCGGAGCTGGTAGAAAACTTCCCGGGCGCGGTCCAGCGCGTCGACAAAGCGGCAGCGCGATTCCACAAAGACCCGCACTTCGCCGCTTGTCTGCCGTTCCGCCTCCTGGATGGCACCAACGAGCTGCTGCTTTTCTTCCTCAGTGAAGAACGCTGTCTCCTTTTTCCATGGTAACAGTGCCACTACCTCCGGGTTGTATCGGTTGGAACGGTTTGAGGTTGCTGGTCAGGGAACTCAACGCGCGGCGCAGTTTCGGCCCCCGGATCGGCTGTGAATCCCTGCCGTACACGGAAGCCGAACATACCGGCAAACATGTTCGTAGGAAAGCGACGAACCTTTGTATTGTAATTTTTTACCGCGTCGTTGAAATCGTTGCGCGAGACCTTGATGCGATTCTCGGTTCTTTCCAGTTCCGTCTGAAGACCCCGGAACGCGTCGTTTGCACGGAGGTTTGGATATCGCTCGATGGTAACAAGCAGCCTGCTGAGCGACCCGCTGAGCTGGGCCTGGGCCTGTTGATATCTTTCAATATTTTCCGGCGTCAGGTTGTCGGGGCTTACCTGCACCGATGTGGCCCTTGCCCGGGCATTGATCACATCATTCAGCGTACCTCTTTCAAAGTTTGCTTCACCCTGGACCGTTCTTACGAGATTCGGTATCAGGTCAGCACGCCGCTGGTAGTCGCTCTGCACCTTGTTCCAGGCATTTTTTACAGTTTCGTCTTCGTTGACCAGTGTATTGTACGTGCCGCAGCCGGCAAAGACCAGGATCAGTACAAGGACCAGGACGATCCAGATAACAGGACTTGTTCTCATGATTTTGTTTTTATTGATCAGGTTACATCTATCAAAATGCACACCATGATTACATAATGCAATTGTGTCATTTCATCGCCGCGATCCCCGGCAATTCCTTTCCCTCAAAAAACTCCAGCATGGCGCCGCCCCCGGTAGAAACGTAGCTGACCTTGTCCGCGAACCCGAACTGGTTCACGGCTGCCACACTGTCGCCACCGCCTACCAGTGAAAATGCGCCCTGCTCGGTGGCATCAGCCACAGCCTGCGCGATACACCTGGTCCCATGCTGGAACGCGTGCATCTCGAACACGCCCATAGGGCCGTTCCAAAGGATCGTCTTTGAATCGCGGATCACCTTAGTGAAGGTATCGCAGGACATGGCGCCGACATCGAGTCCCATCCAGCCATCGGGGATGGAGTTGCTCAAAGCATTGGAAACATCTGCGTCCTCCGCAAACTTGTCGGCGATGATGGAATCCGGCGGAAGATGAATGCACACACCTTTTTCCTCGGCCTTGTCCAGCAGGCGGCGTGCCGTATCTACGCGGTCTTCCTCCACCAGCGACGTGCCCACGTGGCCACCCATTGCCTTGAAAAACGTATACGCCATGCCGCCGCCGATAATGATGTCCGTTGCTCGGTCCAGCAGGTTTTCAATGATGAGGATCTTGTCGGAGACCTTGGCACCGCCAATGATGGCCGTGAAAGGTTTTTCGGAACTGTTCAATACTTTTTCGGCACTGGCCACCTCACCCTCCATTACCAGGCCGAACATCCTGTTGCCGGGTTCAAAGAACTTTGCGATCACCGCGGTGGAGGCATGCGCGCGATGCGCCGTACCAAATGCATCATTGACATATACATCGCCCAGTTTGGAAAGCTTTTCCGCGAACGCTTCATCCCCCTTCTCTTCCTCCTTGTGGAAGCGCAGGTTTTCCAGCAGCAGCACCTGGCCGGGCTTCAGCGCCGCGGCCTTCTGAACAGCTTCGTCCCCGATACAATCCCCCGCAAACTGCACATTCATACCCAATAAATCAGCCAGCGGTGTTACCAGATGCTTCAGCGAGTATTTTTCAGCAGGTCCTTCTTTTGGCCGGCCGAAGTGGGACATCAGGATCACACTGCCACCATCGGATAATACTTTTCGGATTGTCGGCAGCGTCGCCCTGATCCTCGTATCATCCGTAATTTGAAACTGCTCGTCCAGCGGTACGTTGAAATCGACACGTATCAAAGCCTTCTTTCCCTTGAAATTAAATTCACTGAACCTGCTCATGCGATGCTGATTTTGAAATGTGGTTAAAGGTAAACTCAAATGCTTTAAAACGGTCAGCAACTACCCGGCTGTAACCGGACACCTGCAAAAAACCCCGCAATGCGGGGCTTTCATTATTTGATCAGTTTTGCAAAATAGTGCACGGTGCGCACGAGTTGCGATACATAGCTCATTTCGTTATCGTACCAGCTGACCGTTCTTACCATCTGTGCGTCGCCGACGGTTTGCACCTTGGTCTGCGTGGCATCGAACAGGCTTCCGTAGCTGATGCCGATAATGTCGCTGCTGACAATTTCGTCCTCCGTGTAGCCGAAGCTCTCATTGGCAGCTTTCTTCATGGCCGCATTGACTTCTTCAACTGTAGTCTTTTTGTTGAGGATCACCGTCAGTTCAGTCAGGGAGCCCGTAAGCGTGGGCACGCGCTGCGCGGTGCCGTCCAGCTTTCCTTTCAGGTTGGGGAGCACCAGGCCGATGGCCTTTGCAGCGCCCGTGCTGTTGGGAACGATGTTCTGCGCTGCTGCCCTGGCCCTGCGCAGGTCACCTTTCGGGTGCGGTGAATCCTGCGTATTCTGGTCATTGGTATAGGCATGGACAGTGGTCATCAGGCCTGTGAGGATGCCAAAAGAATCGTCGAGGACTTTCGCCATCGGCGCGAGGCAGTTGGTGGTGCAGGAAGCACAGGAGATGACGGTTTCGGAACCGTCAAGGATATCGTGATTTACATTGAATACGATTGTTTTGAGGTCGCCGGTTGCCGGTGCGGAGATCACCACTTTTTTGGCTCCTGCCGCCAGGTGTGCTTCTGCCTTTGCCTTATCGGTAAAAAACCCAGTGCACTCGAGCACCACATCCACCCCGTGGGAACCCCATGGAATTTCAGCCGGATTTTTCAGGGCGTAAATGCGAATTTCCTCACCATTTACTTTTATGGAGTTTTCCGTGGCCTGTACATCCTGACCGAAGCGACCCTGGGCCGTGTCGTATTTCAGGAGATGGGCCAGAACTTCCGGGCTTGTAAGATCGTTAATGGCGACAACATCAATGCCTTCCATATTATAGATTTGGCGAAATACCAGGCGACCGATCCTGCCGAAACCGTTTATGGCAACTTTTACCGTACTCATAGCTTATGCGTTTTTTATTTGCGGGGCGAAGTTAAATGAAAATCAAATTGCAGCAGGATGACAGTGATCCATGACTTTTCCGAGGGATCAGAATGATGTATGTCCGGCAAGCCTGCTCCCTGGCATGTAAGAGGCATGTAAAAGCCCCGGCGAACCGGGGCCTTCACTGGACTTGTACGGTAGCCTGTCCTTACTTCACTGCGATGTGCTTCAAGTTCTGTCCTTTCCTGGCTTCTTCTTTTTTCGGGATCATGAGCGTTAATACGCCGTCTTCATACTTAGCTTCAATAGACTCGAACATCACGTTTTCAGGCAGGGTGAAGCTCCTGGTAAAGGAAGTATAGCTGAACTCCCTGCGGGTCATCTGCTCCTTTATCTCTTCAGTTTTTTCTTCCTTTTCGCAGCTGATGGTCATTACATTTCCTTCCAGGTCAACCTTGAAATCGTCCTTCTTCAGTCCGGGGGCCGCCAGTGACAGCCTGAACTCGTTATCAAATTCCATAATGTTTACCGGTGGGATGGTGGACATCCGTTGCCACATCTTGCCGCCGGCATTGTCAAACAGGTCATACCACGGCCTGTAAAAGTCCTCGAAGAATGAAGGAACGCTGATGGGCTTCATGAGATCTCTTGTTGCCATAATTGATGATTTTGGTTGAATAATCTGGTTGTCGGGTGGGATATCCTGCGATATCCGGGATCAGCACATAGCGGGTAGGTTTATACAGAGCGGGCAGCAGTGCGGGAGCGACGAACTTCCGCGGATACCCGCTCAGGGTGAAGAAATCAGTTACATCGCGGGGGTCTTCTCCGGCTGCATCTTTTTGGAATACCTGTCGTCGCGTCCTTCTGCGAACCCGCGGGCAGAATCCATCATGTCACTGAATCCATCGGTGAATTTCATTCCCTTTTCACGGATCTTTTTCCGGATGTCGGAGCCCTTCCCGGGTGCGAATAACATGGCCAGCACTCCACCAACAATGACACCGCCAGCCATGGCGATCATCAGTTTGTAGTTGCTCTTCATACTGTTTGATTTTGTGCCATCAAATGTACTGTTCCCGGGGGTGGGAAACCTCTGTCGGTGGTCAGCGCAAATGCTGACAGGGATCATCAATTTGGGAATTTGAAAATTTGAGAATTTGAGAATTTGAGAATGCGACAAAAGTAGGTTGAAGTGGTTGAACAATTGTTGAACATGGTTTAATTAGCTATGGAGAAGGCTTGAAACATCTTTTAATTAAACTGTCTTCAACTAAGTTAAACGGCAGCAGCAGGTGTAGAGAGATACGATTTGAATCACGCAACATTCAAAACTCAACATTCAACATTTTCTTTAAAACCTTACTCCCATGCGGACCATTGCGCCGCGGTACCTGAATCGTGTGTCGGCCAGAGATTCTCCGCCCGGTATTGCAGTGAACTCCGAGCGTGTAAAGGAAACTGTCGAAAAGCCGATGTTGACAAAGGTTTTGCCGGGATAAAGATTTCCCAGGCCAATGCCGGCGGAGAATGCAAATCCACCGCGCTCTGCATACCGCAGGGTGGGGCTCACCTGGCGGTCGGATGTATACAACCCAACGCCCGGCTCTGCAAACAAATAGGGCTCATATTTCCATGCAACGATCGATGGAACAAAATTGAAATGCAGCTTCACGGGGTAGTAAAGACCTTCGCGGCCGCCCGCCTTCAGAAATGATGCATGCACACCGTATTCAAACTGCGGCGATACCTGCCGCGACACACCCGCACCGGCGCCGTAAGCCATGCCGATACCCGACAGAAAGTGCAGGTCGCCCGATACCCTTAAAAAATTCTTC
>DASUVB010000453.1:0-2996 GCA_036373835.1 Flavisolibacter sp.
CCAGCAGGTCGGCATGGCAAAAAGCGGAGATATCGATCGAGGTGGATGGATCAGTATGGATGGCGGCATTATTGAGCAGGTTATAGATCACCTGTTCCAGCATGCCACTATCAATGCTGCACATTGGAAAATTCTGATTGATGTTGATATTGATCTTTCGTGACGCATTATTCTCTTCAACCCTTTTTACAACTTCGTAAATGACTTCCACGACGTCGCACCAGTCGTTCTTAGGCCGGATATGCCCCGATTCCAGTCGCGAGATATTCAGCAGGTTCTCCACCTGCTGGTTGAGCCGGAGCGAGGCTTTCGAAATTTCACTGACCAGTTGTTCCCTGGTCCTGCTATCCAGGTTCTCATTGAACTGAAGGTTGTCCGTTGCCCCAATGATCGCCGCTATTGGGGTACGAAGTTCGTGCGACAATGAATCGAGAATGGTGTTATACAGCTTCACGCTGTTTGCCCGTTCTTCTTTGAGGCGGGCTGATTTTTCCACCTGCCTTATTTTATAGGTCAGCACGCCATTAATGAGTGCGATAATGAAATACATGATAAGCAGGATCGTATCCTCTGTTGTGTCAACGTGGATCGTATAGCGCGGGGGAATGAAGAAAAAGTCCCAGATCAGCGCGCTGAGTGCCGCTGCCAGCAGAACCGGGAGGATATCAAAGGTGATCGCCAGCAGCGATACTGTTACCAGCAGTACAAAGGCGGCCACACGGTATCCCATCCATCCTGAAAAGGCATAGCAAAGTGCGCCTACAACCAGGATCACGGAGACGCTGTAGAGATATTGCTTCCCCCGGGAGATCTTATTGAACAAAAAAGTGTCCACGCAGAAAAGACAAATGTACTCCTGCCATGCTGAAGAAGTTACCATGACAGGCACATAAAGATTTTATAAAGATTTCTTTTCGGCATTACCCGCACACCCGGCCCTGCTCTAGCTTTGACGCCAATTTTCCCTATGGCAACATCACACCAACGGGTTTCAGTAGCAGGCCTCCTGATTGCACTGGGCATTATTTACGGGGACATCGGTACTTCACCACTTTATGTAATGAATGCGATCACCAGCGATAAGGTCATTACTGAAGAACTGATTCTCGGGGGCTTGTCCCTGATTATCTGGACCCTTACCCTGCAAACCACCATAAAATATGTGATCCTTACGCTGCAGGCAGACAATAAAGGCGAGGGTGGAATATTTTCCCTGTTCGCCCTGGTGAGGCGGCGGAGAAAATGGCTGGTGGTGCCTGCCATGCTGGGAGGTGCGGCCCTGCTTGCGGACGGCATGATCACACCTCCTATTTCAGTTACCTCTGCCATCGAAGGACTGAAACAGGTGCCTGCCTTACACGACATCAGCCAATGGACGGTGATTTACATCGTGATCGGGATCCTGAGCGTGCTTTTTTTTGTGCAGCAGTTCGGTACAGCATTTATCGGCCGCTCCTTCGGTCCCGTGATGTCTGTGTGGTTCACGATGCTGGCCACGCTGGGCCTCGTCCATCTTGTGGATGAGTTTTCTGTGTTAAAGGCTTTCAATCCATACTACGGGATCAAGTTGCTGATCACTTACCCAAAGGGATTTTACATCTTGGGAGGTGTGTTCCTCTGCACAACCGGTGCTGAAGCATTGTATTCCGACCTCGGGCATTGTGGCAAATGGAATATCCGGTATTCCTGGATCATGGTAAAGACCTGCCTGATCATCAACTACCTGGGGCAGGGGGCATGGCTGCTTGCAAACCACAGGGGAGAACGGGTAAGTGCCGACATGATCGAGACGGGGTTCAACCCGTTTTATGGCGTAATGCCCCACTGGTTCATTTATTTTGGCATTGCCATTGCCACGGCAGCAACCATCATTGCAAGCCAGGCGTTGATCTCAGGTTCCTTCACACTGGTAAGTGAAGCCATGCGCCTGAACCTGTGGCCCAAGCTGAAAATCAAGTATCCGACTGAAGCAAAGGGACAATTGTTCGTACCGGCTGCCAATGTTCTGTTGTATTGCGGTTGCATCGGCATTGTGCTGTATTTCCAGAAAGCTTCCAACATGGAAGCCGCTTATGGGCTTGCCATCACGGTAACCATGATCGCAACTTCGCTTCTGTTCGCCAACTACCTCGTTATTCGCAGGGTCAAGGCAGTATTCATCTACCTGTATCTTTTCGTGTACCTGGCCATTGAACTAAGCTTCCTGTCGGCGAACCTGGATAAATTCCCCCATGGGGGATTCGTGACACTGATAGTAGGCGGCCTTCTATTCTTTATTATGTATGATTGGTTCCGGGCGCGGAAGATCAAGAACAGGTACATTGAATTCGTACGGCTGGAGCATTACATTCCCAAGATCCAGGAATTAAGCAATGACAAGTCGGTCCCGAAGTATGCCACGCACCTGGTATACCTTACCAGCGCTGACAATCCCCGCGAAATCGAGCATAAGATCATTTACTCGATCCTGAACCGCAAGCCCAAGCGGGCAGACATCTACTGGTTCGTACACGTTGACACGCTGGATGAACCCTATACCGCCGAGTATACGGTGAAGCACATCATACCCAATGACATTATACGCGTGGAGTTCAGGCTGGGTTTCCGTGTTCAGACCCGCATTAACCTGATGTTCCGGAAGGTAGTGGAAGACCTGGTAAGGAACCGGGAAGTAAATGTTTCAAGCCGCTATGAGAGCCGGGAAAAGGACAGCCTGACCGGGGACTTCCAGTTCATTGTGATGGAAAAGTACCTTAGCCAGGATAATGAGCTTCCCATATTTGAGCGCATGATCATGAAGCTGCATTTTTGGCTGAAGGAAGTCAGTCTTTCAGAGGAACGGGGCTTTGGTCTGGATCCCAGCACCGTGGTGGTTGAAAAGTTTCCCCTGATCGTATCGCCGGTGTCAAATCTGCGGTTAAAGCGAATTGAAGAAAAATGACAAATAACCAAAGAAGGCGCGAGTTTACACTGATTGCTGCTGCATGGCTGCTGGC
>DASUVB010000454.1:0-5220 GCA_036373835.1 Flavisolibacter sp.
TTCAACCTTCTACGGCAAGCATTGTAGTGGGAGAATAAGAATGACATTTATTTGTTGTTAAAGAGCAATCTGCTTTTGCATCATCAGTTTCCGCAGGTTGATGAGCCCATAACGCATTCTTCCGAGAGCTGTGTTGATGCTGCAGTTGGTGATCGCAGCAATTTCCTTGAAGCTCATGTCTGCATAATGACGTAAGATAATGACTTCACGCTGATCTTCGGGCAACTGGTCCAGCATATCTTTTACGCGGTTGTAGCTTTGTCTTTTGATCATTTTCGTTTCGGCGCAGTCCTCGGTAAAGTTCAGCACTTCAAAGATGTCCTGGTCCTCGCTGTTCTTGATGGTAGGAGTCCGCTTTACTTTCCTGAAGTGATCCACGCAAAGGTTGTGCGCGATGCGCATGGCCCAGGGCAGGAACTTGCCTTCCTCGGTATACCTGCCGCTGCGGATGGTATCAATGATCCGGATAAAAACATCCTGGAAGATGTCTTCGGCAAGGTACTTGTCTTTGACCAGGAAGAAAATGGATGTGTAGAGTTTTTCCTTATGGCGCAATACCAGCACTTCCAATGCGTTAATATTACCGGTATTGAACGAGTTAATTAGCTCGTGGTCGGACAGTTTGGATAATAGCTTCATACAACTCCTACAGTTTAGGTGGTTCAAGGATATGGATGACAAATTCTGGTTAACTAAAACAGTGTAGAAGTTTTTGCTATAGGCGAGAAAGTTTTTTGGTCTTCGATTTGGATTGTGCTATAAAAATAGAATTCTTTTTGAAATATCACAATATTTATTGTGCTGCCCACCTTCTTTCCGGTGAAAGATCTGTTAACGTTTTGACCCGCAAACTATAGACGGCCGTACTTTTGCCGCGGATGGGTAAGAAAGCTACGACCGCAGAACGGGAACTCCAGGCAGATCCAATACGCCCCGGCGACCCGATTTTCATAAAGGGTGCCCGGGTACATAACCTTAAGAACATAGATGTTACGATCCCCAGGAACCGCCTGGTGGTGGTAACCGGCGTGTCCGGGTCGGGCAAATCTTCACTGACCATTGATACGTTATTCGCTGAGGGTCAGCGCCGTTATGCGGAAAGTCTGAGCGCATACGTCAGGCAGTTCCTGAACCGGATGGACAAGCCGGATGTGGATTACATCAAAGGCCTGGCGCCCGCCATCGCCATAGAGCAAAAGGTCATTACCCGCACCCCGCGCAGTACTGTTGGCAGCATGACGGAGATATACGATTACCTGCGGTTGCTGTTTGCCCGCGTAGGGAAGACCATTTCTCCCGTTTCCGGCCGCGTGGTAAAAAAGGATGACGTCAGGGAGGTCCTGGATGCAATCCGGGCACAGGCAGCGGGAACCCGCATTTACATCCTGGCTGCTTTCAGGGCACACCGGAACCGGGAACCGCGCGAAGAGCTCAACATCCTGATGCAGAAGGGGTTTTCACGGATATATGTCTCGCCCTTTTCCCATACCCAAAAGGAAAACCCTGTCGATTCCGGCGCCATCTACCGCATGGAAGATCTCCTCTCGTCTCCCGATGACTTCCTGGCCGCCTTCCGTTACCCGGAAAATGTGTATGTCCTGATCGACAGGATCGTTGCTAAAACGTTTGATGAGGATGACGAACACCGCCTGTCCGATTCTATTGGTACCGCCTTTTTCGAAGGTGAGGGGGATGTGTATGTTGAATCCGATCCACCGGACGGGAACAGGAAACTCCTGCATTTCAACAACCGCTTCGAACTGGATGGCATGCAGTTCGAGGAACCTTCGCCAAACCTTTTTTCTTTCAACAACCCTTACGGTGCCTGCCCCACCTGCGAGGGTTTTTCCATGGTGCTTGGTATTGACGAGGACCTGGTGATCCCCAACCGTCTGCTCAGTGTTTATGAAGGCGCAGTGGCTCCCTGGAAAGGGGAGAAACTGGGAAAGTGGAAGGAAAGCTTTGTACGCAGCGCCCGCAAATTCGATTTCCCGGTGCACAAGGCAGTGGCCGACCTGACACCGGAACAATACAGGATCCTGTGGGAAGGCAACCAGCACGTGTACGGGATCAACGATTTTTTCAAGGACGTGGAGCAGAACCTGTACAAGGTGCAGTACCGCGTGATCCTGAGCCGCTATCGTGGCAAGACCCTTTGCCCTGACTGCAGGGGATCGCGCCTGCGCAAGGAAGCCCTGTACGTAAAGGTGCATGGTAAGCACATAGGCGAACTGGGTGAAATGCCGGTGAAAGACCTGCGCATGTGGCTGGACCAGGCTGCAGCGGACATGAGCAGCTATGATATGGCAATCGCCAAAAGAGTGCTTCTTGAGATCAACCTGCGCGTGGATACCATGCTGCATGTGGGACTTGGATACCTGGCGCTGAACCGCCTGGCGAACACGCTGAGCGGTGGCGAAAGCCAGCGCATCCAACTCACACGGAGCCTGGGCAGCAACCTTACCAACTCCCTGTACATCCTCGATGAACCCTCGATCGGGCTGCATCCCCGGGATACCTTCAACCTGATCAAAGTGTTGAAGGAACTCAGGGACCTTGGAAATACGGTGGTGGTAGTGGAGCATGATGAAATGATGATGCGCGAGGCGGATTATATCATTGATATGGGCCCGCTGGCGTCTCACCTGGGTGGCGAGGTGGTTGCTGCGGGCAATTATGAACAGCTTGTAGCCAACAAAAAAAGCCTCACGGCAAAATACCTTACGGGAGAGATGTCGATAGATCCCCCGAAAAAGGTGCGCAAGTGGAATGAGTCCATTATCGTGGAAGGTGCACGGCACCATAACCTCCAGGATATCACCGTTGAGATTCCGCTGAATACCATCTGTGTTGTCAGCGGGGTGAGTGGCAGTGGCAAGACCACGCTGGTGAAGCACATTTTATACCCCGCCCTCAAAAAGTTGCAGGGCGAGCCGGCGGACAAAGTAGGTTTCCACCGCGCACTGAAGGGGGATACATCGAGCATCACGCAGGTGGAAATGGTTGACCAGAACCCCATCGGCAAATCTTCCAGGAGCAACCCGGTAACCTACATCAAGGCATGGGATCATATCCGCGACCTGTTCGCCTCGCAGCCGCTCAGCAAGATGCGCGGTTTCCAGGCGAAGCATTTTTCCTTTAATGTGGATGCCGGCAGGTGCGACTCCTGCAAAGGCGAGGGAGAAAAGATCGTGGAAATGCAATTCCTGGCAGACGTACACCTGACCTGTGATGTGTGCCATGGCCGTCGCTTCAAGGAAGAAGTGCTGGAGGTTCATTTTCGCGAGAAGAATGTATTTGATATTTTGAATATGAGCGTTGATGAAGCGATCGAATTTTTTTCCGGTGACGGTTCGCTGAAGGCCGAGGCGGCGATCGTTAACGCCATCCGCCCACTCAGCCAGGTGGGTCTTGGCTACGTGAAGCTGGGCCAGTCGTCAGACACTTTATCCGGCGGTGAGGCACAGCGGGTCAAGCTCGCTTCATTCCTTGGAAAAGGAAGAATGGCCGGTCGCATACTTTTTATATTCGACGAGCCGACAACAGGTCTCCACTTTCACGACATTCGTAAACTTCTCGCTTCCTTCAATGCGCTGGCAGACCAGGGTCATTCGATCCTCGTGATCGAACACAACCTCGATGTCATAAAAAGCGCGGACTGGGTGATCGACCTCGGGCCCGAGGCAGGTGACGGTGGTGGCAACCTGGTATATGCAGGTATACCATCAGGATTGAAAAAAGTCAGTAACAGCCATACAGGTCGCTTTCTCTAATCAATAGGCATTCGGCAGGCGAAAAATATTTTTCCGGGTATTGTTTTATTAAAAAATCCCGCTTAAGTTTGTAAACCTAGTCCTGTACCCCAAAGAATCCTTTCCAATTACAATACCTTACTGAGAATCCCTCCCCAATCTTCCCTTGGAGCCGCTTTACCGATTCTTAAACTTTAAACATTTCGTCATGAGAAGGATTTTTACCTCTTTTGCAGCACTAGCGTGCTTCATTGCTATTTCGGGACAGGCATCAGCACAATGCACGGATCTGAATCCGCAGATCTGTAATGATCCCAATTACATGGTTGCAAGTTTCCCAATGACACCTCCTCCGGGTGGTGAGACAAACGCGCAGGGTTTTACCAGCGCATCTTTCGCAGCTGAGTTCGGTGGTATGAGACTCGTTGGTGCAGATGCACTGGCAACTTATACGCTCAGGTCACCTAACTATTACGCCAGCTCCACTACAAACGTCCAGATCGGTTTCAAGATCAGCAAGAACGCTGCAGCGGATATTGCTACGCTGACAATCAACGTTTACACTGCAGGTGGTGTGTTGCTGGGTTCCTGCGTGATCTCTGATCCGGGTGGCAATGCCAACTCTTTTGACATCTGCAAAGTCATTGGACTTTCTCCGTTTGTAAGTGGACTGATCTATTATGAGTTTGTATTTACCATGGACGGCAACCTCGGTGGTGGTTCTGCCACGATCCAGTTCGATGATTTTGTAATTGCCGGTGACTTCCAGGCTCCGCTTCCTGTTACGTTCGTAAGCCTCGTGGCTGAGAAGGCAACTTCCGGTGTTGAGCTGACATGGGTTGTCGCTGACGAAGACAATGTTGCTTCTTACGATATCGAGAGGAGCACAGACGGCATCAACTTTACCAAGGTAGGTTCTGTTCAATCCCAGAAGCTGACTACTTACAGCTACATTGATTCACGCATTTCAACTGCGCCTGCATTCTACAGGGTGAAGTCAGTTGATATTGACGGCAAGTATGGTTATTCTTCAATCGTGAAGTTTGCCGGTAACAAGTCATCTGTTGTGATCAGGGCGTTCCCCAGCCCGGCTGTCAACGAGCTGTTTGTTCAGCACGATGTAGCAGTTTTGAATGCAAAGATCACTGTTACTACCCTCGACGGTAAGGTGGTACGTACCATCAACCCGACAAGAGGCACACAGCAGACAACTATCAGCATGGCTTCTGTAGCTCCGGGCATGTACATTGTTCGTTTCGACAATGGACTCGGCTCAGTAGAAACCATCAAGATCGTTAAGCAATAAGGATTTCGATAAAATTTAAAGACCCTCGCGAGAGGGTCTTTTTTTTCTATAAGCGTCATTAAAGAGTTATGCTGGTACGATGATCGGCTGCATCGTTGTTGCTGGTTGCTGGTTGCTGGCTTTGCCCGCGTCCGTCGCCAGAGGCTTTGGCCGCCGGAGACC
>DASUVB010000455.1:0-3219 GCA_036373835.1 Flavisolibacter sp.
TCCAGCACAGGACGCAGCCGTCGTAGCACTGAGTGTTATGTTGCTGCTCTGGCTGATCGTGACCGTGTCCGTAGTTATCAGGTTCGGCTGCCCCGGAACACAGGACTGGTACTGGGTTTTTACCAGGTATTTCGCAGGAAAGGACGGTGGACATACCGGTGAACTGAAAGTGACATCAAGGAAGCCTGCGGTTGTAGTAGCTGTGTCGGAAGGGCCGGACGTTGCGACGAGTGTGCCCGCAAGTGTGAAAAGCTGTGCCTGTACAAAGCGTGACACATTGCCGGAAGGAATAAACTGGTAGCCTTCGTTTTGCGCCGACCATTGCGTGCAGTTCTTCCCGGGGGCAGCAACAGCCTTATTGCGTGCCCAGTTCTGCATGCCCAGGATAGCCAGACCTCCGTTCCAGGATGCGCAGATTGGCTTGTTGCCGAGGAATACTTCAACGATACCCGTTGTTTCATGCAACACGATCTGCTGGGTGCATTTCATGCTGGTACAACTGAACATCGACACATCAAAGAAGCTGACCACAAACTTTCGGCAGGGTGACGCCCCGACAATGGAATATTCAATACGACGGCTGGTTCCGATCCCGGGATCAATGTCGTGGTAGGCGCCCATAATGGAAGCGCGCGGGTAATAGGCAGGACTGGTCTGTCCTGCAGTTCCCCCGGCATATGGTATTGGCTGCGGCTGTGCCTGTGGTTGTGGTAAAACTGTTACCGTTAAGGGCCAGGCGTTTCCCGTGTTGGCTAGTGCCGGGTCGAAAGTAACAACACCATTCGAACCAACAACCAGTTTTGTAAATATGGAATCGTAAAAACAGAATGAAAAGGGCAGGTTGATCAATTGGCTAAAACGATCGTCAATATAAAGGGCAGTAAGTTCGGTCCCGGATGTAGTAACATATGGATAAGGTGAATAAGAACGTGTGCTTACGGAATAATCTGACGTGCTTTTAAGGTTGGGAACCTTTACGGTCAGCGTTGTACATGCGGCTCCGCACGGCATGGTCAGCACCGTACCGTTGGTTGCGGTAACACAGCCCGTCTGGCTGTACCCACGCAGGCACAGGAACAGCATCAGGCAGCAGCCCGCGAGTAGTGTGGTTGATCTCCGCATAAGCCGGTGTCGGTCGCCCAGGGAGCAAGGATTTTACGATAGTCTTCTGTGGATCGGAAGTCCGGGGAATTGAATGGGGTAATCCGAAATTTAATCCACTTTTCCCACTAATGCTATTAAAATCACATTAGCGATCACCATATCTTTATTAATGGTTTACCCTTATCTGCACGAAAGCTCCCTGGGAACGCTCTTTTTATAGTCAGCGCTGCTATCTCCTGTGTAATCAAAACGTAAAAACCGGGTGCGGGGAAGCGCTCCGGCAATAAATTGTTAAGAAAATTTCCGGCACGTCATTAATCCTTCTATTTTAGTTTCTTGCACGGTCATCTGACCGCCACAACTGCATGCCTCCTGAGAAGAACTTATACCTCCAGTTTGAATCTGTTTTCAAGGCACATTATAATGCCCTGGCGAATTATGCTTTTTCCATCCTGAAAAGCGAACAGGATGCAGAAGATGTTGTCCAGGAGGTATTTATCAGGGTCTGGCAGAATACACCCGACGTGATTTCAACGGACCAGGTCAAATTTTACCTGGTAACGGCCGTAAAGAATGGCTGTATTTCATTCCTGAGAAAGCAGGCAGGAAAGGTGTACGTTCAGCCCGAAGACGTGCAGCTGCACCGCTCTCCGGACGAGGCACCTGCTGAGAACAGCAAGGACCCGATGGAGCTGGTGGACCAGGCGCTGGCCCTGCTGCCGCCGCAATGCCAGGTGATCTTTAAAATGAGCCGGTTCGGTAAACTGACCTACCAGCAGATTGCCGACGAACTGGGTCTATCTGTGAAAACGGTGGAGAACCAGGTAGGTAAGGCATTGAAAATCATGCGGGATTTTGCAAAACAGCACAATCTCACACTGCCTTCGATCCTGCTGATCATGGCATGGGGGCTGATGTAAAAAATGTGCGGCAGGTCATGGGGGTATCACCCTGGCGCTGCGTTATATATGGTAGATACGCCTGATGAAAGGCGCAGAAATGAGCAACATGAACGAACAGATCCATAATTTACTTGGGAAATACTTCAGCGGTGAGGCTACGGTTGAAGAAAAAGAAGCTGTACAGCGCTGGGCCGGGGAACACCCGGACAACCGGGCCGAGTTTTCCCTGCTTTCTGAATTATGGAATGGGCCTGCAACGCCGCTTATAACTTTTAATACCGACAGGGCCTGGGCAGCAGTCGACGCGAAGATCCGCGCCCAGGAAGGCAACAGGTCACGGCAGGCCCCGGTCATCCGGATGAGCCGGTATGCCATCGGCATCGCCGCTGCGCTGGTGCTGGTGCTGGGTACGTGGTGGATCTTCGGGCAGCAGCCGGACATGCAAACGCTGGTCGCTTCAGCAGATGCGCAACAGGTTCGTCTGCAAGATGGCAGCATGGTGTATCTCAAAAAAGGTTCGTCGATCAGCTATCCGGAAACCTTCGGTGATACGCGCAAGGTGTCGCTGGAGGGCGAAGCGTTTTTTGATGTTGTGAAAGATCCTGCCCGGGCGTTTATCATCAGTGCTGAAGAAGCCGAGGTTCGCGTGCTGGGCACCAGTTTCTCTGTGAATACAGCGGGTGACCAGGTAGAACTGATCGTAAAGACCGGGCGCGTATTGTTCTCCGCTGCCGGTGACGAAGAATCAGGAGTTACCGTGGTTGCAGGTGAGCGTGCAATTTACAGCAATGACATAGTGTCTAAGCAGGCCAACGCAGATCCGAACTTTAATGCATGGCAGTCACGCACACTCGAATTCAGCGATGCGTCCCTGCAGGAAGTTGTTTCAGCGCTGAGCCAGTTTTACCATACCACTATCGACCTTGATAACGATCCACAGGTGCGCCAGACCAGGGTGACTGTTACTTTCCGCAACCAGACAGTTGCTGCAGCAATGGAAGATCTGTCGCTGATAACGGGACTGGCCATCGAAAAAACAGGACCTGATCATTACACCATCAGAACAAAAAAGGATTGATGCGCTTCCTGGTTCTCTTCCTCCTGATCTCCGTCGCAGCAAGCGGGCAATCGATGCTGGGACTTCCTGTGCACCTGCAGCGCACTTCAGGTAATGTAGGGGACTTTCTGCAGGATCTCAACCAGGTGCCGGGAG
>DASUVB010000456.1:0-2003 GCA_036373835.1 Flavisolibacter sp.
GGCCCTGTAAAACAACCAGCTTATCATCGGGCACATGGACCATGCAGCGAGCACTGTCAAAGACGATCACGTTTTCTCCCGCCACCGCGTTTTCAAAGTAGTCCTTTTCAATGTTCTCCCAGGCGCTGTTCCAGGTGCCCAGGTAACTCCACCCGAAATCGCTGGGAATGACGTACACATTGCTGGCCTTCTCCATGACGCCGATGTCGATCGAGATGTTGCTGCACTGGGGATAGATCGTTTCAATTGCCTGCTTTTCCTGGTCGGTATTCAGCTTGTCCTGCTCCGCCGCGAACAGGTCATACAGCTCCGGCATATGTTTCTGGAACGCGTCAATCCCGGTCCGGTTCCTCCAGACGAAGATCCCCGAGTTCCACAGGAAGTCACCACTCTTGATGAAGGTTTTGGCAAGCTCCTTATTGGGTTTTTCGGTAAAGGTCTTCACCTTGTACACCCCGGGTGTGGCTTCCACGCCTTCGTGCTGTATGTAACCATAACCCGTGTTCGGGGATGCCGGTTGTATGCCAATCGTGATCAGCGCATTGAAATGGTTGACAAAGTCCAGGGCCTCCTGCGTGATTTTGAGGAATTTGTCTTCCTGCAGGATCAGGTGATCCGCAGGCGCGATCACGAGGGATGCATTCGGGTTGACCATCTGTATCTTGAATGATACATAGGCAATACAGGTCGCTGTATTTTTCCGGTACGGTTCTCCCAGGATATTCTCTTTCGGCAGCTCGGGCAGCTGCGTCGCCGTAACGTCGATGTATTCATTTGCGGTGACGACGAAAATATTTTCCGCGGGCACCAGCTTGCGGAACCTGTCGAAGGTCTGCCGGATCAGTGTCCTTCCCACGCCAAGGACATCCAGGAACTGCTTAGGGTGCGCCACGCGACTCAGGGGCCAGAACCTGCTGCCGATTCCGCCCGCCATGATCGCTACATATGTGTTGTCGTGAACTTTTGTCTGCTGCATGTTATTAGATCAAACCTTCCTTGACCAGGTCATGTAAGTGAATGATGCCAATGTATTTTCCATCTTCTTCCACAACAAGCTGCGTGATCTCGTTGTTGCGCATCATGTCGAGGGCGGTAACAGCCAGCTCGCCCGGCGCAATGGTTTTCGGGTTATTGGTCATGATATCGCGGGCGGTGACATGCCGGATATCGTCGGTCTTTTCCAGCATCCGGCGCAGGTCCCCGTCGGTAACGATCCCCACCAGCTTGCCATCGGTCCCGGTGACCGCCGTAACACCCAGCCGTTTGCGGGTCATTTCCATGATTACCTGCTTTACCGGGTGATCGGTCTTCACTTCGGGCTTGTCGTGCTCCCCGCACAGGTCGGCAACGCGCAGGTACAGCTTTTTACCCAGCGCCCCGCCGGGGTGGAAGCGTGCAAAATCCTCCAGTGCAAAGCCCCTGCGCTCCATCAGGCACACAGCGATCGCATCGCCCATCACCAGCTGGGCCGTGGTACTGGTGGTTGGCGCCAGGTTATTGGGGCAGGCCTCCTGCTTTACCGTGGTATTGAACACGAAATCCGACCTTTTGGCAAGGAAGGAATCCATATTGCCGGTAATGGCAAATAACGCATTTCCAAAATTGCGGATCAGGGGTACCAGCACCTTGATTTCAGGGCTTTCACCGCTTTTGCTGATGATGATCACCACATCGTCGTGCTGTACCATCCCCAGGTCGCCGTGGATGGCATCCGCGGCATGCAGGAAAATGGAGGGGGTGCCCGTGGAATTGAGGGTGGCTACGATCTTCTGGGCAATGATGGCGCTTTTACCGATGCCACTGATCACGATGCGCCCCGTACAGGCGCCCAGGCGGTCGATCGCCTTTTCAAAATCGGCATCCAGGAGGGTCTGCAGGTGTGCAATGGCCGCGGCTTCCATTTCAATGGTCCGGCGGGCGGCTTCCAGTATCGAGGTCTGTGTTTCCAAGAATTCAAAATTAGATGATTCGTCCCCAAAGTGCTTTCGCTAAATGGTTGTTAT
>DASUVB010000457.1:0-3893 GCA_036373835.1 Flavisolibacter sp.
GTTTAAAATGACCGGAAGGAAACGGGGTGACCTTCCGCCCAGTCCTTCTTGTTCCGCGTCAACCGCACGTCCACCACGTCGCCGGGCACCACGTTTTCAATAAAAATGACCTTTCCGTCCCTCCGGGCCAGCGATTTCCCCTCGGCCGCATAGTTTTCTACCAGTACCTCTTCCAGGATGATGTTCTTCTTTTTTCTCACGGGGTAAAAGTAAGGTAGTTGTTGGTTGCTGGTTGCTTGTTGCTGGTCTGAGGTTCGCGGTTCGCAGTTTGCAGTTCGCAGTTTGCGACTCGCGGCTGGCAGTCGCCGCCAAAGCCTGTGACTGGGTACCCTATCCCGGGAAGATCGCTTACCGTTCCTCCAACTTCGATGAAGCCGGCATCCAGGACCCAGCCTCCAGCAACGCCGCCGTTGAAATTCGATACAGGATTAACGAACGCGAAGGGCGGCCTTTGCAACTCTTTAACCATCTTTGCCCTCTTTTTAGATATTTTAGAGCCTGTATGAAATATATCGCCGCCGTTCTCTTTTGCTGCCTTTGTAACACCGGTTTTGCCCAGGCAGGATACGAGATCCGGGTTACCCTGAAGCCCTTTAAGAACCAGTACATTTACCTGGGTCACTATAACGGGAAGCAGCTGCCCATTATTGATTCGGTACTATTGAACGCACAGAGCGAAGGTGTGTTCCGGGGTAATAAAAACCTGGGTGGCGGCATCTACCTGGTCGGTTTTCCGGACCGCACACGAAACTTCGAGATCCTGGTTGACAAGAACCAGCGATTTTCGGTGTTTGCTGATACGGCCACACTGCCGAAGCTGCGCTTCGAAAATTCTCCCGAGAACGTTCAGTTCAAAGAATACCAGGACTACATGAATACCAACGGTCGATCACTGGAGCAGCTGTTCCAGAGCCGGAAGGGTTCCTCGAAGTCCGATTCCCTGCGCATAACCTCACTGATAGACACGCTGAATGCACGGGTAAAAGAGTACCGGGAAAATATCATGTCGAAGCACCCGGAAAGCCTGCTGGCAGTATACCTAAGGGCCATGCGCGAGCCGGAGGTTCCCATGAATGACCCGGCGGCTAAAACAGATTCCCTGTTCGCATGGCGCTATTTCAAGAAGCATTACTGGGATGGAGTATACCTCTGGGACGACCGCCTGGTGCGCACCCCGTTCTTTGAAGCCAGGGTGGACAAGTATTTCGACCAGGTCGTATACCCGTCTGCGGACTCCGTGATCAGGGAAATGGACTGGATGATGAGCTATGCCGGTGCCAGCGCGGAGATGCAAAAGTTTCTGCTGTTGAAATTCATCAACAGGTACTACAACCAGAAGTATATGTGGGAGGATGCCGTATACGTGCATCTCTTTGAAAAATATTTCGCACAGAAAAATTACCCGTGGCTGACTGAAAAGGGCAAGAAGATGGTGACGGAACGCGCCTACAGCCTGATGGCAAACATTTTTGGCTCGCCTGCTGCCGAAGTGACCCTGCCCGACCGGAATGGAAAGCAGGTCAGTCTCTATGGCGTTGAAGCGCCATTCGTACTGGTGGCGATCTGGGATCCCACCTGCGGTCACTGCAAGGAAGTGCTGCCAAAGCTGGACAGCCTGTACCAGGCGAAATGGAAGGACATGGGCATGAAGCTGTTCGCGCTGGCCAAGGAAACGGATGGAACAAAAAAGGACTGGACCGACTTTATTGACAAGGAGCACCTGGACAAGTGGGTGCATGTATACTATTCAAAAGAAGATGAGCAGGCCCGCGTGAATGCCGGCATGCCGGGATACTCGCAGTTGTACGATGTACAAAGTTTTCCTACTTTGTATCTGCTCGATAAAGACAAACGCATTATTGCAAAAAAGGTGAGCTACGACCAGGTTGACGAGATCCTGCAATACAAGCTAAAAACGAAGTGAGTCCATGAAAAAACTAATTGCTGTCCTGCTGGTGCCTGTATTTTTCTTCAACGCATCAGCTCAAACCCTTTTTCAGTACGGGAAAGAAACGGTGTCCGTCCAGGATTTTTTGAAAGCCTACCAGAAAAATAATGCCGCGAACCGCAGCGAAGCAGCGTTGCGTGAATATCTTGACCTGTACATTGCATCGCGCCTGAAAATTGCGGAAGCGAATGCGATGGGCCTCGATACGCTGCCCCAGTTGCGGCAGGACCTCCAGAGCCTTCGTCTCCAGATCATACCGGCCTACATGAACGACAAGGACGCGGTGAACCGCATGGTAGCGGAAGCTTTTCAGCGGGCGCAGAAGGATATTCACGTCGCGCATATTTTCATCCCGGTGAAGGCTGGTGACGACGCTGCCGCCAAACAGCAGGCAGAAGAAGCATTGGCTGCACTGAATAGCGGGAAATCCTTTACTGAAGTGGCGGTGAAATATTCCGCTGATCCTTCAGTCACAACCAACGGCGGCGATATCGGCTGGATCACCGTGTTCGTACTTCCCTATGAACTGGAGAACCTTGCCTACAGCACACCTGCCGGCCACACTTCAGTACTGCACCGCTCTAAAAGCGGCTATCATATTTTCCGCAACCTCGGCGAAAGAAAGGCGCTGGGCCGCATACGCGCAGCGGAGATCCTGCTGGCATGGCCTGCCGACGCAACCCCGGAGTACAAGTCCATGGTAAAGAAAAGGGCTGATTCCATTTATAACCGTCTCCAGAAGGGCGACAGCTTCGGCATTATAGCTTCTACATTCAGCAACGACGTTGTTTCATCCGCTGCCAATGGCATGATGCCTGAATTTGGCGTTGGCCAGTACGACCGCGCATTCGAGAACGTGGTGCTGGCGCTGAAGGATGGCGCTACCAGCAAGCCGTTCCAGACCTCGCATGGATACCATATCGTGAAGCGAATCGGCCGCACGCCCGTGCCGGCGGTTATGGATGACAAGTTCGCCGCTGAGCTGAAGCGCCGGGTGGAGGAAAGCGACCGGCTGGAGTTTGCAAAGGAAGCATTCATCAAAAAGCTGATGAAGGATATCGTCATCAGTGAACCAGCCTTTGGAGAAGCGATGCTATGGCAATATTCCGACAGCGTGTTGAACAACCAGGTGCCGCGCACACCAACGGGGATACAACCGACATCATCGCTCCTCCGGATCGGCGACAAAAACATCACGGCGATGGACTGGATCAGCTACGCACGCAGCTTTCGGTACCGCACCGATGGCTCGGGCATGAAAAGCTACCCCGTTCTGTGGGCTGAATTTGTGCGCGCCATGGTCATGAACTATTACCAGGAGCACCTGGAGGAATACAATGAGGATTTTCGCAACCAGCTGAAAGAATTCCGTGAGGGGAACCTTTTCTTCGAGATCATGCAGCAGAAGATCTGGGGTCCTGCTCAAAGTGATTCCGTTGCATTGCGGGAGTTTTACAATGTCAACCGTAGCAGGTACAACTGGGATGCCAGCGCGGATGCTGTTATTTTCTATGCCGCGGATGCGGAAAGCGCTGAAAAATTTTCGGCGCTGCTGAAAAAAAGTCCAACCTCGTGGCAGGCGCTGATCGCGGACATGAGCGACAAGATCGCGGCCGACTCGAACCGTTTCGAGGTGAGCCAGCTTCCGGGATATATTCCCACGATGAAGGCGGGTGCGATCACGGCCCCGGTGGTCAACAACACCGACAGGTCGGCATCATTTGCCATGATCATACGCACATATCCTGCCGGCCAGCCGCGAAGCTTTTTTGAAGCGCGGGGTCTTGTAATCAACGATTACCAGGCGGAGCTGGAGAAAAAGTGGCTTGCTGAACTTAAGAAGAAATACCCCGTTCAGTTGAATGAAGATGCGTGGAACCAATTGATAAGGAGTAAGCGTTGGTAGGTGTTTAATGTTCAAAGTTTAAGGTTAAAGGTTTGGAGG
>DASUVB010000458.1:0-2612 GCA_036373835.1 Flavisolibacter sp.
GATTCTCCGCGAACGCATCGAAATCACGCCAGGCGACCTCCCGGAAAAAAGCCCTGGAAAAGCTGACGATCGAAGAAATAGAGCCGTCCAACCGCCGGTATCCCGGCATTATCTTCCAGCCACTTCGTGAGGTGGGCAACCAGATCCTTAACGTGGAGAACCTTTCGAAATCGGTGGAAGGCAGAAAGCTGTTCGACAAGGTAACATTTGCCATCAACAAGGGAGAAAAGATCGCCTTCCTCAGCCGCGACCCGTCAGCGGTGACCGCTTTTTTTGAAATCATCAATGGAAATGATTCAGCAGACAACGGGAAGTTCGAATGGGGCACCACCATTACCAGGGCATACCTGCCGGTGGAGAACAGCAACTTTTTCGGCGGTGGACTGACGCTGATGGAATGGCTGCGTCAGTATGTTCCGCCACATGTTACGGATGCGGACGAGCCGTTCCTGCGGGGCTTCCTGGGAAAGATGCTTTTCAGCGGTGACGATATCAGCAAGAAGACAAATGTGCTCAGCGGAGGTGAAAAGGTGCGCTGCATGATCAGCCGGATGATGCTGCAGAATCCGAATGTCGTGATCCTGGACCAGCCGACCAACCACCTCGATCTTGAGAGCATCCAAAGTTTCAACGAGGGCTGCCAGGTGTTCCCGGGTATCGTTTTGCTTACATCACATGACCATACCTTCATGCAGACGGTAGCGAACAGGGTTATCGAGATCACGCCTAAGGGAATTATCGATCGCCTGATGACATTCGACGAGTATCTCGAGGACAAGCGGGTAAAGGAATTACGGGAGCAGATGTACGAAAGTGCAGTATACGCATGAGGCCTACTGGATAACCATGTGGCGGTTGGCCGAGGGAACTTTCCCCAGCATGATCACCTGCCTGCGCACGGTGTCGATCCAGGCTTTTGAAATGAGGTCCTGTGGCTTGTGATTATAGTAATAGCCCAGGTTCAGCGTGTCTTTCACCCACTCGTAGGAGCCGGCATACAGTTGCGTATTCTTCATCCCTGACTGCTTCCCCTGGTATATGAAGATGTTTCCATTGTGCAGATCAAGCGTAAAATCATAGTCGGGATTGGTTGATTTGGCGGAAAGGATCACCGGTGTTTTCTTAATATCGCCCTGCTCTTTTTGCATTTCCCTGTTGGCCCTGCGGTTGCAGGCTGCAATGAAAATAAAAAGCAGTACAGCAATGACCCGGAACATAAATTAAATGATGCAATTTTTCTGCCATCCGGCCGGCAAAACAGCTGCCTTTCGCTACTTTCAATGTTATGACCTGGTTTCATCCCTTTACGATCACACCTCTTGGCGATTCCGCCCTGGTGGTTGATTTCGGGGACCAGATCAGTGAAGCGCTGAACGATCGGGTGCTTCGGCTGTACCATTCCATGATGCAGCACCGCCATCCTGCTGTGATTGACCTGGTGCCCGCGTATGCTTCCCTTGGCGTTTTCTATGATATATCGTTGGTTCGGCGTAGTGGTCAAACCGCTTTCGAGGTCATCGCGGAATGGATTGAGCAGCTACCATTCACGGAGGTGCCTGCGCAACCGACTGCTGTGACTGAAATTCCCGTTTGCTACCATCCGGATTTTGGAATTGATATCGTTTCAGTTGCGATGGCGAACGCCCTGTCCACTGATGAGATCATCGAAAGGCACACCAGCCGTACCTACCGCATTTTCATGAACGGATTTCAGCCCGGGTTTCCCTATATGGGGCTCGTTGACGAGGTAATTGCTTTTCCCCGCAGGGAAACACCCCGGAAAAGGGTCCGCGCCGGGTCAGTCGGTATCGCCGGGAAGCAAACCGGGATTTATCCTGTTGATTCCCCGGGTGGCTGGCAGATCATCGGTCGCACACCGGTACGTATTTTTAATCCGGGAAGTGAAAATCCCGTGCTGCTGGCGGCCGGGCAGTTTGTTCGGTTTTACCCAATTACACCCGATGAGTTTACAAATTATCAGGCAGGGTCTGCTTGACACGATTCAGGATTGCGGCCGGCAGGGCCACCGGCACCTGGGCATCCCACCCGGTGGCGCCATGGACATTTTTTCCGCCGTGCTTTCCAATGCCCTCCTCGGAAAAGGGGCTACGGGCCCTGTGATCGAGCTCCATTTCCCGGCAGCTTCCATCATGTTTCACCGCGATACGATCATAACCCTTGCAGGGGGTGATTTTTCTCCGGCCATAAACAACATTCCGGTCCCGTTGCACCAGCCCATAGTAGCCCCTGCCGGGTCCAGGCTCACATTTGGCGATCATTCCTCGGGTGCGCGTTGCTATTTGTCGGTGCTTCAGGGATTGTCCTGTTCGTCCTGGCTGGGAAGCTGCGCCAAAGGGCCGGGGGCTGGCGACGCCATGTTGAAGGCAGGCGACATTATTGAATTCAGCGAGGAAATAAACCTGGGTGCGGTCGTAAGGAAAGGGATGCAGGTGCTGCACTGGGGTGTCGTTCCTCCGCCTCACGACCTGGTTGACATCGAATGCATGTATGGCGATGAATGGAATCGCCTGCAGCAGGCATCACAGCAACAGTTTCTGGAAAGCGTTTATACCATTTCACCTGTCTCGGACAGGATGGGTTACCGGCTCATC
>DASUVB010000459.1:0-3734 GCA_036373835.1 Flavisolibacter sp.
GAAGTGATCGCGTCAACATTTGACGAACCCGCTGAAAAACACGTAAAGGTTTCAATCATCGCCCTTCAGAAAGCAAAGCGACTTGTTGAGTGTGGACATGATGTTGTGATCCTGCTGGACTCCATTACCAGGCTGGCCCGCGCGCACAATACGGTTGCGCCCGCTTCCGGCAAGGTACTGTCCGGTGGTGTTGAGGCCAATGCCATGCAAAAGCCCAAACAATTCTTTGGAGCTGCCCGTAAAATTGAGAACGGCGGTTCACTCACCATACTTGCAACCGCCCTCATCGATACCGGCTCAAAAATGGACGAGGTCATTTTCGAGGAATTCAAGGGTACCGGTAATATGGAATTGCAACTCGACCGCAGGCTCGCCAACAAGCGGATCTTCCCCGCCATTGACCTGGTCGCTTCTTCCACACGTCGCGATGACCTTCTTCTTGAAAGGGATGTGCTGCAACGGATGAATCTGTTGCGTGTATACCTCAACGATATGAATACGGAAGAAGCCATTACCGACCTGCTGAAACGCATGCGCGGAACCAGGGATAACTATGAGTTTCTTGCTTCTATGAACGGATAGCGGGTTCATCATTCTACACGGTCTCATTTTTGCAGGGCTAGGCTGAAACAAATCTTTCAACCATGAAACAGAAAAAGCTTTTCAGCCTGCTGGCTGTGGCACTTATCAGTTTTGCCGCCTGCAATAACGATGGCAAGACTTCCGATGCTGATGATACCACTGCAGCGGGCACGACAACATCTTCTGGCGACTATGCTGCTATGGCAGACGAATTCCAGCAGCGCAGTGATGCCGGCCTGTACAGGGACGTACGTACCGGTAAGCCTATCAAAATATCAGTTGACAGGTCATCCGGTGCGAAGTTGAATACCGAGACCAATGAACCGGTGACCCGTTACATCTATATCGACAATAACGAGTGGTGGGTTTATGATGATGCCGGTACTCGCCTGGGCCGCGCGAAGCTTGAAAATGACAAGCTCCTGTTCGAGTCAGACAACAATACCTGGGTAGACTATGATACCAAGTGGAAAGTAGATGGAGATGAAACTAAAATGAAGTCGGGCGACACCAAGGTGAAGACAGAAGGCGATGAGTTGAAGATCAAGACAGGCGACAAGAAGATTAAGACGGATGAGGATGGAACTAAAGTAAAGGATGATAAGTAGATCTTCTATTTTTTTCATAAAATGCTTCCTCACACGGGGAAGCATTTTTATTTGCGCCCAATACGGATACTTTTGTAATCATGGCAGAACGGCTTCTGGTGCGGGATTTCATGGCAAAGACGGCAGGCAACCTGCTGCTCGACGTGCGTTCGCCGTTAGAGTTCTCGCATGCCCACATACCGGGTGCTGTCAGCCTGCCCCTGTTTACCGATGATGAGCGAAAAGTGGTGGGAACGGCCTATAAACAGCAGGGGAAGCAGCAGGCAATCAAGCTGGGACTTGATTTTTTTGCGCCGAAAATGCGGCCGATGGTGGAAGAGGTGGAGCGCCTGCTTGGCGAGTTCGATGAGGTATCTGGCCGCAACCCAACGATTTGCATGTACTGCTGGCGGGGTGGAATGAGGAGCGCTGCGGTGGCCTGGCTGCTGGAACTTTATGGATTTCGTGTGCTGCTGCTGGCCGGGGGCTATAAATCTTTCCGGAACCTGGTGCTGTCCACGTTTGAAATTCCTTATCGTTTCCGTGTTCTCGGGGGGTTTACCGGGTCCGGCAAGACCGAGATCCTGAAAGCACTCGGGAATGAGGGCGCGCCTGTCATTGACCTGGAGCAGATCGCATCACACAAGGGGTCTGCCTTTGGAAGCATCAATATGCCGCCGCAACCCACGCAGGAAATGTTTGAAAATATATTGGGAACCAGGCTATTAGGTCTTGCAAACACTCCCGGTCCCATATGGATCGAAGACGAAAGCCAGCGGATCGGCACTGTCAACGTTCCCAACAGCCTGTGGCAAAACATGCGTTCCTCACCGATCGTCTTTCTCGAAATTCCCTTTGAAGAACGGCTGGGCCACCTCGTTGCCGAATACGGGCCAGGCGACCACGAGCGCCTCAGATCTGCTATTGAACGGATCACGAAGCGCCTTGGTGGGCTGGAAACTAAAAATGCGCTCGCAGCCCTGGACGAAAATCGCATATCTGACTGTTTTTCAATCCTTTTGAAATACTATGACAAGCATTATCTGAAAGGCCTGCACAACAGGGAGGGCCTGGAAGCGTTATTGCAAAGGATCCCGTGTGAACGGGTCTCCGAGGATAATGCTCTTTTACTATCTGCCAAACCTATGATTGCATGAAAAAATTGATCCCGGTCCTATGCATCCTGCTGGCTGCATCGGGCAGCCGCGCCCAGGTGATATCCGGTCTGTATACTGCCCTTCTTGTCAATGACAGCACAAAAGTTGTTCAACGGTATGAACTGGCGCTCAGTGAATACCGCGGGAAAATCACCGGGTATTCCTACACTACGTTCGTGAGGAACGACAGCCTTTTTTACAGCGTAAAGCAGGTGAAGGGCACGCGCAAGGACCAACAGCTCATTATTGAAGATGTGAAAATGCTCGCGTATAAATTTCCCGAGGAACGCTCGCGTGGTGTGCGCCAGGTAAATACCATCGCCCTCACTGATGAAGACACGCTGAGAACTGCTTCGGGAAACTGGCACACCACCAGGACAAAGGTGTACTATTCGATCGGTGGTACTTCCACGTTTGAGCGGACGGAAGACAGTTCCGCACTGGCGCTGATCATGCACCTGAAGGAACTGGAGTTTGCACGGACCGGGGCTGCAGCACAACCCAGTAAGCCCGCAGCAAAAAATTCAGCAAAGTCCGTTGCAAAAAACACAACAAAGGGCACGGTAAAAAATGCGGCACCGGTAGCTGCACCGGTCGTGATACTGCCACAGCAGGATCGCGCAACACAGGTGTTACACCAACTCACGACGTCGGCCGACAGCCTTGTGCTTTCATTCTTTGATAACGGCGTGATCGACGGAGATTCTGTCAGTGTAATTGTGAACGGTGAAACTGTTATTTCAAAGAGAAAGCTGACGGATCGCGCAGTAAAGCATACAGTAACTATTCCCAAAAATTCTGCAGAAGTGCGCGTGTTGCTGGTGGCCGAGAGCCTGGGATCTCTTCCGCCGAACACAGGGCTGTTGATCATTGATGATGGTGATAAGCGATACCAGCTCAGCTTTTCCGCTGACTTCAGTACAAATGCTGCGATCGTCATCAACAGGCGCCCATAGCATCACTGCATGCACGTGGTTCCGCTATCTTTGAAGGATGAGTGATCCGATAAGGCTTACGCAGTTTTCAAAGGGAGGTGGTTGCGGGTGCAAGATCGCTCCTTCCGTGCTGCAACAGATTCTTGGCAGCGGAAGTGGCATCACAGATCCCCGGTTATTAGTAGGCAATGAAACAAGCGATGATGCGGCCGTTTACCAGCTGAACGATACAACTGCTATCATATCCACCACTGATTTTTTTCTTCCGATCATTGACGATCCTTTTGATTTTGGCCGCATTGCCGCAGCCAATGCTATCAGTGATATTTATGCCATGGCGGGCACGCCGATGATGGCCATTGCGATCCTGGGATGGCCTATCAACAAGCTTTCCCCTGACGTGGCAAAAAGTGTCATGGAAGGAAGCCGTGATGTTTGCAGCCGCGCCGGAATTCCATTGGCAGGAGGTCACA
>DASUVB010000460.1:0-6273 GCA_036373835.1 Flavisolibacter sp.
ACGCCGGGCAACGGAAGGGATCGTCAGTCGCGCTTCCGCATCTGCGGCAAAACCATTCTTCGCTTTTTTGTCGTCATCAATGATAATGACCCTGCTGAAGGAGCCGTTGCCGAGGGCTGCATTCACGGGGTTGGTGAAATAAAGCAGGAAGCGTTCATTGCTTTCCTTCACTACATCACCCACGATCTGCACGGGAATGAAACCAGAAGTAGCGCCCGCGGGAATGTGCAGCCAGCCACTGCCGGCGATGTAGTCCGTCCCGGGTGTGGCATCCAGTCCCACCATCGTGTAGTGCACCATCACGGCTGCGGTGGCAGGTGCGTCAAGGCGCACCTCCACCTGGTAAGCCGAGGTGCCGCCGTGACCTTCCTTCAACGGGTAGGTGCGCGTTTCCAGTACCAGCAGGCCCGTTGGGCAGCTTTCATCCAGCGCACCGTTGCAGTTGTCGTCCGTTGCATTGCCGCACGTTTCCGTGGTGCCGGGATTTACCGCCGCGTTATTGTCATCGCAGTCGGTATCGTTCGAAACATATCCCTGTGGCGCGGTGCACGCCTGCACCGTTCCCGATGAAAGTTTGCCATAGCCGTCCCCGTCCAGGTCGCGGTAAAAAGTTGACGAAGGCGATACAGCAACCATGATCGGATTGGAGGTAACACTGGCTGGACTGGCGCAGGAAAGTGATGAGGTCATCACGCAGGTCACTGCATCACCATTCGTCAATGCGGAGGTTTGATAGGTATTGCTGTTCGTCCCGACCTCTACGCCATTGAGCTTCCATTCGTAATAGGCACTGCCGCCATTTACGGGCGTCGCGGTAAAGGTCACCGCAGTGCCCGCGCAGATATTTTGTGCCGACGCGGTAATGCTGACCGCAGGCGTCACCTGTGCCCCCGTGCTGATCGTTACCTGGTTGGAATACACCGGCGTCGGGTTACCGCACGTGTTGGAAGGGCTCATCGCCACGCGTACAACATCACCATTCACCAGCGAGGAGCTCTGGAAGACCGGGCTGTTGCTGCCCACCGCGTTGTTGTTCACCGTCCACTCATATACTGGGTTGTTGCCGCCGTTCACCGGCGTTGCGGTAAAGGTTACCTGCTGCCCGGGACATATGGTTGTTTGCGATGCCGTAATGGACACGGAGGGCGTGAGCGCCTGGCTCACCGTCATCGTAATGAAATTCGATTCGGAAATATTGCTGGTGCTGTAGCACGGCACCGTGGTTGTCATCAGCACACTGATACTGTCTCCATTTGCCAGCGAGGAGGTCTGGTACACCGGGCTGTCGGTTCCAACGGCCTGGTTATTCCGCCGCCATTGATAGGATGGCGTTCCACCATTCACGGGCGTGGCTGTAAAAGTTACCTGCTGTCCCGTGCAGATGGTGGTTGCCGATGCAGTAATGCTCACGGAAGGTGTCACCGTTTGCGTTACCGACATCACGATGGCATTGGATGTGACCGCCGCCTGGCTGATGCATGCAATGGAGCTTGTCATCTCCACGGTGATGGTATCGCCATTCGCCAGGGTGGAATCCAGGTACAGGTTGCTGTTCGTTCCCACATTGATGCCATTCTTCTTCCATTGATAAGTGGGAGTGAGGCCGCCATGGACAGGAAAGGCCTGGAAGTAGACGGCTGTTCCCGAACACAGCCATGTGTACGGTGTGTAAATACTGACTGCCGGGGTCATGTTCGGGCTCACGGTAACATTGAACGAGCAGCTGGTCGCAGGTGCGCTGCTGAGCGCGTACGTGACCGTCGTAATTCCGGTATTGAATACTTTCCCGCTCGCGCTTCCGGTGCCGCTGTTGGTCGTTGCACCGGTAAGGGAGTAGGTATATGATGAACCAGTTGGTGACACCAGTGGGTCAATGCCGTTGACAACGGCCAGGCATTCCCACGTGGTTGCAGCCGCCGTCGTATCCGCGGGACAGGAGATCGTAGCCGCACTACCGCCCGATGTAAGGCTGTACCTTGCAAACAGGCCCCAGTGGCCAGCCTGGTCTTTTACGCGTATGGCCAGGATATGCGTGCCCGCGGGAAGGTTCGAAGGGACCGGCACCATGAAATTTTGGTTAGCAACCTGCCCCGGGGTATTGATCGCCAGCGGCGTCCCGTTCCCCGGCCCCGGGTCATTGTCAAAAAAATATTCTGCAGCAGTGATCACCGGCATGTTGGCGCCGGTAGCCTGCACAAAAAAATTTCTTCTTTGGAAAAATCCCCAGTGGCCATCTGCATCCCTGGTACGCACGCCCAGCCAGTGAAAGCCCGGGGAAAGGTTCGCAGGAATGTTTGCTGCGAAGTTCACGACAACTCCCGTAACGCCGACAGTTGTCGGGGTTCCATTTCCAGGCCCCGGGTCTGCATCAAGGAAATATTCCGCCGCGGTGATATGCTGTGCCCGTGCCGTAAGAACAGCGAGTACCAGCAACAAGGCAATAAAAAGCCGCTTCATATGAATGGTTTATTGTGATAGTGATATGTAGTAAGGAAGCTAGTTGCTGCTGCGGGCTTCCACCTGTACCTGCAGCGTGCCGCCCGGGACAACAGTTGGCGTTGCGAGGTTCATAGAGAAAACAAAGGGGATGCGGCTCAGGCGACTGTTCGCCCAGTTCAAACTGCCGGTGGCATCGAACAGCAGGCCCATGTCCTTTCCGTCGCTGCCGCTGTTATTGGCAGGTCCGGATGCGATGGTGAAGTTCAGCAGGGGATTGGCGGTTCCCGCGTTCACCTGCGACTGGTCCGCCATCATGGGATCCTGGTTCTCGATATTTCCGCCACCATTGCTGTTACCGTATGCTGCATCCCAGGGATTGTTGACGCCTGCGCCGAAGGTGATGTTGTTATTGAAAACGCTCAGCGTAACATTCGTAGCCGCATTGCGGTGAACAAAAATATTATTGGTGAACAGCAGGTTCTTTGATGCGTTGCCAAAACATGCGGCTGTTCCGGTTCCTGCCGGTCCATACCATAAGTTGTGATCGAACAGCACGTTCTGGCAATTGGTGAAGCCGTAGAAATTTCCGTTGCTGGTGTTGCCATAAAAGATATTGTTCTGGAACAGGAAATTCGCGAGTGTAATACCGGCACCAACGGACATCCACCCCAGGTCGAACCAGTTACCCTGGAACACATATCCCCGGTACGTGCCTGCATTGCCGAGATAGAACGCCGTCTGAAACCTGTTGCGAAAAAAGCGGAGGCTGTCGGGATGGCTGGTGTTGATGGATACCGGCAGGAAAAAATCCATGCCCTGTATTTCGGTGTGCCTGCAGTTGACACCAATGATCGACATTCCGTCCACGGTTGCCCGGTACGCCATAAAATCCTGCAGGGGTGCCCATCCTGGCCCGATGATGGTCAGCCGCTTGTCCGTGATGGTGAAAGCAGCATAGCGTGTGGGACTTCCGTGCACCAGGATGGTATCGCCGGACGAAGAAGCGTTCACGGCCGACTGGATGGTATTGTATTGCGCCAGGTTGTCCGGGTTGTTGCTTACTGTCCGGATAGTGGCGCTGAGATCCAGGTGCAGGAAAAGCGAAATGATGAGGAAGAGAAAGATGTGTTTCATGATGCGTTTGAGTTATGTTGAGAATTTTGTTACAGGAATTCAGGTGGTAGCCATGGTGAGCACCGGCTGCTCTTCGGCCATTTCAGGTGCATTCTTTTTCATGGGCTGCCATTTCCGGTAGGTGATGGAGCGCAACAGCCACTCGAACGGACCGAGTTGATATCTTGCCAGCCACCACGAACTGAAATAAAGCTGGAACGGGAATACCAGCAGGAACAGGATAAGTCCTTCTGCGGGTGGAACATTCTTAAAACCATCCACCAGCAACAGGTAAGGGACCAGTACCAGCGACTGTACCAGGTAGTTGCTCAGGGACATCTGCCCGAAAGCAGCCAGCGGACGCAGTCTTCGTTTCCAGTTGTCTTTTTGTGACAGTGATACCAGGATGGTGCTGTACAGCGTCACGGACATCAGCATCCACACCGGCCAAAGGGCACGGAGGCCGGTCATCGCCAGGAATTTCTGCCACGAGCTTTGCATGATGATGACGCTGTTACCAATGACCGCCGGCATCAGGAAGTAATACACCGGTATGAAGATGGCTGTTCCAATGAGTGTCGTTAACAAAAGCCTGCGCCTCAGTTTCCTGTTTGATTTCAGTTTTTGCAGGATGCCTTTCCGGCTGATATATGCTCCAAGCAGGAAGTAAAAAAGCATTTCGAGATAGATGTAATACCCCTGGTGGTACAGCTTGAAGTATTGCCAGTTGTACTGAACGTAGTCGCCGTATCCGTTGGGCTTCACCAGCGCCCGCAGCCGTCCCCAAGGATTAGGAAAGACCGTCTGCAGCACAGGTGATACCAGCAGCAGCAACAGCAGCAGCATCAGCACCACCAACTGGCGGTTCGTCAACTTCCGGATCAGCAGCAGCACCGCACCGGAAATGCCATAGAACATCAGGATGTCACGCGTGCTGAGCACAATCGCGTGGATGAAGCCAATAACGAGAAGCCCTGCAAGGCGACGCGAAAAGGCCGGTGCCAGCGACGTGCCCTGGCGCCTTGCTTTTTCCAGCTGCACCTGGAAGCCGATGCCGAAGATGAGGATGAGCATTGTGTACATCCTGCTTTCGACCAGGATGTATTTTGGCCAGGCGATGATCTCGTCAACCAGTGAATTGACATGGCCCGACGGCGAACCAATATCGCTCACGCAGAATATGAACAGCACACCTGCCAGTGCGAAGCCCCTGAGTATGTCAAGCGTTACGTCGCGTTCGAACGCTGCAAGTGGATGAAGAGTAGCCATACATGAATTTTTAGTTGGACGATTGTAAACAGGGCGCAAATTAGATTCGCGTATATGGCCGGGCAATAGAACGAAAGTTATAATGCAGGCATGTGCAACACCTGTCAAATGCATGTGCCGTTATTTTGTTCTGAAAGACAGGTAAGTAGGTGATGAAATACGTCGGTGGTGAATGCACCGAACGAAAGTTATACCGGCTATTTGATGAGCGGTGATTATTTTCCGAATGCCTTGTTAATGGCCTCTGTCCTGTTCTGGACGTGCAGCTTCTCGTAGATCTTATGAATATGCTGGCGAACGGTTCCCGTGGTGATTTGCAGGTGGTCCGCGATTTCCTTGTACAGCAGGCCTTTGGCAAGCAGCTGCAGGATCTCGTTTTCGCGGTTCGACAGGATGTCTACGTTCGCTGTTTCTTTTTCGGTATTCCTGAACAGGTTGACCAGCTTCCGGGCGATGTTGGCGCTCATCGGGCTGCCGCCGTCGTAGAGCTCTTTCAGTGACTCCACCATCTGGAGCAGGCCCGTGTTCTTCAGAAGGTAGCCGGAGGCCCCGGCCTTCAGCGCCTCGAAAACCTTTTCATCGTTTTCATACACCGTGAACATCATGAACTGCGTATTCGGGCTCCTGTCCTTTACGCGGCGGATACATTCGATGCCATTCATGCCCGGCAGGTGTATGTCCATGATCACGATGTCAGGCGCCAGCGCCGGCAGGTGCTTCTCTGCTTCTTCGCCGGTTTTGAAGCAACCCACCACAACAAAGTCGGAACTCAGGGTGATAAAATTCTTCAGCCCGTCCCTTACTTCATCCAGGTCTTCCACGATGGCGATCGAGATACTCATACGTCCAAATTAAACTGGTGTTCAAAGGTGAACAATAGAACGAAAGTTATACGTCAAGCGGCACGGTAATGTCGACCCTGGTACCATTCTCGTTTACAATTCCAAACCGGCCCTTCAGGTGTTGTATGCGGGTGCTCATGCTGAACAGTCCATTGCCGAACGGGCTGGTGCGGTCGCGACCGATCCCAACGCCGTTATCTTTTATCCGGATGATCAGCCGGTCCGTTATGTCAATATCAATATCCACCTGCGTCGCCTGCGCGTGCTTCACTATGTTGTGCAGGGCCTCTTTAACGGTGAGGTAAATGTTCCGGCGGAACTCACTGTTCACGTCAACCGCGGGAATCTGCTCCGGTTCTTCGAAATGGCAGCCGATGCCGTTCTGTTCCAGGTATTCAACCGCGTAAGCACGGGTATAGGAGAGGAGGTCGCTCAGCGAATTGTTTTTTTCATTCAGCGCCCATACGATCTCCCCCATCTTCCCGATCATTTCATTCGAGTAGGTCCTGATGCTGTTGATGTCTTCCTCAATTGGCAGGTGCTGCTGTTTCTTCATACCGATCGTTTCGCTGAGGAACTTGATCCGCGAAAGTCCTGCACCCAGGTCGTC
>DASUVB010000461.1:0-2430 GCA_036373835.1 Flavisolibacter sp.
TTCTGATCATTTCAATTTTGCGAAGGTGGGGATACCGGCGCTGTACACGGCCCGCGGCATTGAGATAGAAGGGAAGGATGCCGGTTATGGAAAGAAGGCAGACGAAGACTACCGCGCCCAACACTATCACCGCCCGTCGGATGAATTCCGCAATGACTGGAGCATGGACGGCGCGATCGAAGACCTGAGGCTTTTATTCATCGTAGGAAAGCGCCTTGCCTTTTCCTCCGCGTGGCCGTCGTGGAAGGCAGGCTCCGAGTTCAAGGCCATGCGCGATTCCGTCATGAAAAAACAATAAGAAAAAAGGCACCACGCGGGTGCCTTTTATTTTGAATGATCAGTAGGTTTTCTGCGTTTTCGCGGGAAGTGTTTCTTCCAGCCACTTGTAAAATTCACGCTGCCACACCAGGGCGTTCTGTGCGCTCAGCACCCAGTGGTTTTCCTCCGGCAGGTACAGCAGCTTGCTCTTAATGCCCCGCAGCTGCGCAGCAGTAAATGCCTGCAACGCCTGTTCCAGCGGAACCCGGTAATCGCGTCCTCCCTGGATGATCATGATGGGCGTATTCCACCGGTGGACATAATTTACGGGGTTGAATTCATTGTAAGCCTTTTGCGCATTCTTATTGTTCTTATCCCAGTATGGCCCGCCATAATCCCAGTTCACAAAGAACATTTCTTCCGTGCTTCCGTACATGCTGCGGGTGTCGAAGATGCCATCGTGCGAGATAAAGGTTTTGAACCTGTTGTTGTGAATGCCGGCCAGCATGAAAACTGAGTACCCACCATAGCTGGCACCCACCGCGCCGAGTCGGTTGCGATCCACGTATTTTTCTTTACTCACCGCGTCGATCGCCGAGAGGTAGTCCTTCATCACCTGGCCACCGTGGTCCTGGCTGATCTGTTCATTCCATTTGGTGCCATGTCCCTGCATGCCCCTGCGGTTGGGCGCTACAATGATATAGCCCTGCGACGCCATAAGCTGGAAATTCCAGCGGTAGGAATAGGATTGCGTCAGCGGCGATTGCGGGCCGCCCTGGCAATACAGCAGTGTGGGGTATTTTTTGGAAGGGTCGAAGTCCGGCGGGTAGATCACCCATACCAGCATCTGCTTTCCGTCGGTGGTTGTCACCATGCGGCGCTCCGGTTTAACCATACCGATAGTGTTGTAGATGGAATCGTTCACATGCGTCAGCTGCTTCATGGCACCCGATTCAATATCCACGGTGAAGAGTTCCGGCGCATGGTTCATATCGGTGCGCGTCACAACAAGCGTGTTGCCACTTTGGCCTACAATGCCGGTGATGTCAAAATCGCCCTTTGTGACCTGTCGCACCTGGGGAACTTTGGCGGTTGCACCGGTGTAGTCCACGCGGAACAATTGCCTGGTGCCTTTGAATGGAGCCCAGAAGAATATCTCGCGCCCGTCATCAGACCAGCGGAAACCGTCGACGTGAATGTCATCGCGGTGGCCTGTAAGGTTGACGCGGCCCATGCCGGTGAAGGCGATGATGTCATTCTTGTCCGATTCGTAGCCATCGCGGCGCATGCTCAGCCATGCCAGCGTGCCGGAGGAGCTGTATGAAGGATGTGTGTCGTAGCCCATCATGCCTTCGGTGAGATTCCTGGTCTTCCTGGTCTCCAGGTCATATTCGAAGAGGTCTGTATTGGTGCTGACAGCGTAGTCCTTCCCGTATTTTTTCTTCGTTACATAGATCACGCGTTTTCCGTCCGGACTCCAGATATAATCTTCATCGCCGCCAAAAGGCTTTTGCGGCGCGTCATGTGGCTCGCCTCCCATCAGGTCAATGCCCTCTGCGGGCCGGCCGACGGGCGCTACGAACACGTGATCAAACTTTCCTTCCTCCCAGGTATCCCAATGGCGGTAGTTCAGGTTGTCGAAAACATAGGCGTTGGATTTGGGAAGATCCGGGTACAGGTCGGTGCTGCGGATCTTTTTCACCGGCACTTCGCGGTGGCTCAGAAGGAACCGGCCGTCCGGCGACAGGTTCTTGTTGGCGACCAGGCTGTCTGCGTTCCGGATCACGATGGGCGTACCACCTGTAACAGGGATGGCATAGGTAACCCGCGTGCTCCGGTTGGAATCGGCGTTGGGTGTACTCACGTTATATACCGCGAGTTTTCCATCGCGGCTCAGTCCCACCGCAGCAACACGCCCGAGCTTCCAAAGCAGCTCCGGGGTCATGCGGCCGGCAGCCACGGGAGTATTGTTTTGTGACCACAGCATTACCGGGAGGAGAAGGCTGAAGGCAAGCATTGTTTTTCTCATGACTCAAATGTTTACCGGGCTAAAATAGCGATTCCGTCATGGATCAGTTGTACGGGATTGTTAAGGATAACAGGTGCCGGTCGTTAAAATCGTCAGTGTTTTGTTTCGGCATATTTAGTAACTTATATGCCCTTTCCTGTGGC
>DASUVB010000462.1:0-4781 GCA_036373835.1 Flavisolibacter sp.
ATGAACTGTACTTCACCATCAAAGGCAAGGGAGGGCATGCCGCGGCGCCCCACCTTACCGTTGATACGATCCTGGTGGCAGCACAGCTGGTGGTAGCGCTGCAACAGGTGGTCAGCCGCAACCGGGATCCATTCCATCCATCGGTGCTTTCGATAACATCCATCCAGGGTGGCCATACAACGAACGTGATCCCGTCGGAGGTTAAAATGATGGGGACCTTTCGCGCGATGGATGAAACCTGGCGTTTCCGCGCACATGAACTTATTCGCCGCATCAGCACCGATGTGGTACATGCCATGGGGGCGGAGCTGGACCTGCACATTGACGTCGGCTATCCTGCTGTCATCAACAGCGACATCCTGCATCAAAGTGCAAAAGCGCTGGCGCAGCAGTTCATGGGCAGCGGGAACGTGGAGGAAACGGAAATGCGCATGGGTGCCGAGGACTTTGGCTACTACTCGCAAAAGATCCCCGGCTGCTTTTTCAGGCTCGGCACGCGCAGTGAAAAAAAAGGAATTACCGCAGGCGTGCATACACCGTTGTTCAACATTGACGAAGATGCCATTGAGACCGGCATCGGCATCATGGCGGCGATGGGCGCGCTGGCCCGCAATAATGGCTGATTGGCGCATCCCATGCGTTTGGCTTAATTTGCGTAATATTTTATCACGATCACCGTACCGGTGCATGAGTGTGTAGCGGTTCAGCTACGGATTAATTAAAGCATATGCAGAACGATCTCCGGAAACAAGAGGCTTTAAGGTATCATTCGAAAGGAAAACCCGGCAAGATAGAAGTGGTTCCAACCAAGGAAGCAAAAACCCAGCGGGACCTGTCGCTGGCGTACTCCCCCGGTGTGGCGGAACCCTGCAAGGAGATCGCTGCCAACAGGGAGAATGTTTACCAGTATACGGCAAAAGGCAACCTGGTGGCCGTGATCAGCAATGGCACGGCGGTGCTGGGACTGGGCGATATCGGCCCCGAGGCCAGCAAGCCGGTGATGGAGGGCAAGGGTGTGCTGTTCAAGATATTTGCAGACATCGACGTGTTCGACATCGAGGTCAATGAAACTGATCCTGAAAAATTCATCCAGATCGTCAGGGCCCTGGAGCCCACCTTCGGCGGCATCAACCTCGAGGATATCAAGGCTCCCGAGTGTTTTGTGATCGAAAAGGCGCTTCGTGAGCAGCTGGCGATCCCCGTCATGCACGATGACCAGCACGGCACCGCCATTATCAGCGCGGCCGCCCTGTTGAACGCGCTGCAGCTGCAACGCAAGAAGATCGACAAGGTAAGGTTTGTCATCAACGGCGCCGGCGCAGCCGCCATGGCCTGCATTCAATTGTATGTATCCCTTGGGGCAAAGCCGGAAAATTTCTGTGTATTCGATATCAAGGGGCCACTCCACCGTGAGCGGACGGACCTGGAGCCATTCAAGCTCCAGTTTGCCAACGCACGTCCTGATGTGACGCTGGACAAGGCCATGAAGGATGCCGATGTGTTCATCGGCCTGAGTGTCGGGAACGTGGTCACACCGGATATGGTCAAAAGCATGGGCAAGCACCCGATCGTTTTCGCCATGGCGAACCCTGACCCGGAGATCGGCTGGGACGACGCGAAGAATGCCCGCAAGGACCTGATCATGGCTACCGGCCGCAGTGATTTTCCCAACCAGGTGAACAATGTGCTGGGCTTCCCTTACATATTCCGTGGTGCCCTTGACGTCCGTGCCACGCAGATCAATGAAGCTATGAAGCTGGCGGCGGTACATGCGCTGGCCGATCTTGCCAAGACACCGGTGCCCGATATCGTGAACCTGGCGTACAACGCGAAGACCATCACTTTCGGACCAGAATACATCATTCCCAAGCCGCTCGATCCGCGGCTGCTGGCAACAGTAGCGCCGGCGGTGGCAAAAGCGGCCATGGAAAGCGGCGTGGCCCAGAAGCCGATCATCAACTGGGAAAGCTATGTCAATGACCTGAACCGCAGGCTGGGCCTCGACAACCAGGTGATCCGCGTACTGGGCAACAAGGCCCGCCGCGACCCGCGCCGGATCGTATTCGCGGAAGCGGACAATGCCAAGATCCTGAAGGCGGCACAGATCGTGATCGACGAGGGCATCGGTTATCCCATCCTGTTAGGCGATGAGAACAAGATCCGCATCATCGCACAGGCCAACGGCATTGACCTGGAAGGACTGCCCATCTATGACCCCCGCAGCGATGCCATGGAAGAAAAACGCAACCAGTTCGGTGAACTGTTCTTCCAAAAACGACAGCGCAAAGGCTTCAACTATTACGAGTCGAAGAAAGTAATGAAGGACCGGAACTATTTCGGCTGCATGATGGTGGAAACCGGTGATGCGGATGCCATGATCTCCGGGCTTTCGAAAAATTATCCTGATACCATACGGCCTGCCATCCAGTGCATTGGCATGGAAGAAAGTGTGAGCCGTATTGCGGGCATGTACCTGATGCTTACCAAAAAGGGGCCCCTGGTCCTGGCAGATACCACGGTAAATTTCCACCCCACCGCGGAAGAATTGGCGGAGATCACGCTGCTGGTGGCCAAGGAAGTGCGGCATTTCAATATCACCCCACGCATTGCCATGCTGAGCTACTCCAATTTCGGGAGCAGCAACTCGGAGGAAGCCAGGGTTGTTGCGAAGGCGCGGGGGATCGTAAAGGACCGGATGCCATCGCTGATCGTGGACGGTGAAATGCAGGCCAGCATCGCACTGGATAACAAGCTGATGAAGGAGAACTATCCTTTCAGCGAGCTGGTTGACAAGGATGTGAACACCCTGATCTTTCCCAACCTTGCAGCAGGCAATATTGCGTACAACCTGCTGAAGGAAGTGGGATCGGCTGATGCGGTTGGCCCGATTTTACTGGGCCTTAAAAAACCGGTGCACATTCTCCAGTTGGGAAGTTCCGTTCGCAATATTGTGAACATGGCCATGATCGCGGTCATCGACGCGCAGCTGAAAACACAGGCAACCATCGAGGAAGCCGTGCATCGCTCGCCCTGGTGGAAGCGGTTGAAGAAAAAGAAAGAGGAAAGCACCCGGTAATCCCGGTCATACATATCTGTTTATCCATTATTTTCACCGGGACAACTGATCAAAACCAGCGTATGAAGTTTTTCAGCGAGATTGGCAAGTACCTGTTGATGATGAAGAACATGTTCTCCAAACCGGAGAACTGGCGGATGTACTGGCGGGAATTCATGCACCAGTGCTCCGAGATCGGCATCGGGTCACTGGGTATCGTGGTGATCATTTCCATTTTCATGGGCGCCGTGTCTACCGTGCAGACAGCCTACCAGCTCACCAACCCGCTGATCCCCAAATACACGATTGCACAGGTGGTTCGCGATACCGTCATCATTGAATTTGCACCTACCCTCGTTTCCATTGTGCTGGCAGGTGTGGTCGGCAGCAAGATCGCGGGCGAGCTCGGAAACATGCGCGTGTCCGAACAGATCGACGCGCTGGAGATCATGGGTATCAATTCCAAAGCATACCTGGTGCTTCCCAAGATCGTCGCTGCCCTGGTGGTGGTCCCCATGCTGATCGTGATCGCAGCCATGCTGGGCATCTGGGGCGGACGGGTTGCAGGTTCCCTGTCGGGAATTCTCTCGGCACAGGAATACGATAAAGGCCTGCTGCTGGCGTTCATTCCATACAATGCATTTTTTGCCATGTCGAAGGCCTACACCTTTGCCTTCCTGATCTCCAGCATACCGGCGTATTATGGGTATAATGTCAAGGGAGGCGCCCTCGAGATCGGCCGTGCCAGCACGCGGTCCGTGGTGGTCACCTGTATCGCGATCCTTTTCGCGGATTATATATTAGCCGCCTTATTGTTAAAGCCATGATTGAAGTAAAGGATTTACGGAAAGGGTTTAACGGCAGGACGGTCCTGGAGGGCGTGTCTGCGGTCATGTACCCGGGAAAGTGCAACCTGATCATCGGTGCCAGCGGCAGCGGGAAGACCGTTTTCATGAAGTGCCTGGTAGGACTTTTCAGGCCGGACGCCGGTTCCATTTTTTACGGCGGAAAGGATTTCACCAACATGAGCACTGACCAGAAAAAGGAGATCCGCAAGGAGATCGGCATGTTGTTCCAGGGTTCTGCGCTGTTCAGCAGCATGACCGTACAGGAAAATATCATCTTCCCGCTGGACATGTTCACCCACTGGCCGCGTAAGAAGAAGCTGGATCGCGTGAACGAAGTGCTGAACCGCGTGAACCTGGAAGGCGCGAATAAAAAATTCCCGGCTGAGCTGAGCGGTGGTATGATGAAACGCGTGGGCATCGCCCGGGCCATCGTGCTGAACCCGAAATACCTGTTCGTGGACGAACCCAACTCGGGACTGGATCCTCAGACGTCGGGACTGATCGACAAGCTGATCAAGGAGATCACGGATGAATACAACATTACCACCGTGGTGAACACCCATGACATGAACAGCGTGATGGAAGTAGGCGACAACATCATTTACATGTACCAGGGGCGCAAGGAATGGGAAGGCACCAGCAAGGATATCATTTTCAGCAAGAACAAGCTGCTGAACGATTTCATTTTCGCCTCCGAGTTCCTACGCGACGCCAAGGACATGAGGATGCTGGAAGAAACCGGCAAGATCACCAATGACCGCAATATGGAGGACCTCACCCACGAGGATACACCCCCACTGCTTCCTCCGGAAGAATAATTATTTTTTCCTGCTGAAAACGATAAAGTCCGTCTGCGGGATTTTTGCAGCGCCCAGTGC
>DASUVB010000463.1:0-2130 GCA_036373835.1 Flavisolibacter sp.
ATGCACTGGATGGAGGTAATGCCGTTGCTGAAAGTTCCTGTATGCGTCACGAACAATGGATACTCAAACACATAGGTGCCTTTACGCAGGCGATCGAAAAAGAAATTGGTGCTGGCATCCTTTGTTGTCTCGTAATACCCCAGCCCACCCTGCCAGCGATACCCGCTGATCACGTTTACCGGTTCCAGTGCCGATGCCCGCATGTCTTTCATGTGCACGTATTCCATATCCCGGTCCGAGCGAAGCTCGATGCGCACGCGGATCTTGTCTCCAACGCGCAGCACCGTTCCTTCATTCACCGGTGACAGCACCGGACCGCGGTCCGTATTTCTTTCAATGAATAATTTTTTCGAAAGGGACAATGGCGTAGCCGCTGCCGTCACCTTGTCCATGTCTTCAAAATACTGCCAGTAAACGGCACCCCACGTAGTTGCCGGCTGGCTGGTCGCTGGCGCGGATACTGTTACCTGCACCTTACCCATACCGGGTGTAACCTGTGCTCCCGGGATGGCGTGCCTGAAATATCCAGAGCCGGCTTCCGAAGGCAGTTCCTTCCCGGAAAGCGAAACCGTGCCGAGTGTGATGTTCACCTGCGGATCACTGTCCAGCAGGTTGCGGTCGCGGTCGTCGGGCAGCAGCACTGCGTAGCAGGCGTCGGCCGTCGCAGTGGTGGTCCTCCAGTTATTGGTCTGCTTGTGCTTGATCAGCCACGTGCGCATATTGTCAACCATCACTGCATCCTTCGTGATCTCGCGGAAAGCTTCCACCATCAGAGATTGTGTTTCCACCGGTGCATAATTCCAGTACCAGCTGAACCCAAACCGGTTGTCGAGCCAGTATGTTCCCAGTTCTTCGGAAGTGATCGAACGCTCTTTCAGCGAAGCTGCGATGGCCATAGCCGTACGGACGTCATTCCCGCGTTGCATGGCCAATGCGATCATGCCCTGCAGCTGCAGCGACTGCCTTGTCCAGAAGGTGCGGGCCTGCCTTTCATAAAAAGCAACCGCGTTTGAGGATTTGCTATCGGTTTTGTATTCCGGGAAAAAGCTTTTCATATACAGGTACTGGATCGCGATCGCTGACACGTGCATCTTGTTAAGGTCGGGCTTCAGCTTCAATAACCGTTCGTATTCCTGCTGCAATTTCCCATCCGAGTATTTCAGGGCTGCAGCGACGATAGGGTTTAATGGTTCAATATTAACACCAAGCTTTTTGAGCCGCCCGATGCCTGTGACAATGTATTGCGTGATGTAACGGTCATCAGGGCCGCCTTTGAACCACACGAAACCGCCATTGGGCGCCTGCAGTGATCTGAGCTTCTCGAGGTTGGCCTGTAATTCCGCGGACATGCGCACCATATCGAACAGCAGCGCGATATTCTTCCGCTGCTGCGTTTCGTTCTGCGCATCCAGCACCCATGGTGTTTCTTCCAGCAATGCGGATTTTAGTTCCTGGTTCTTTTCCAGGTTCGACAGCAATGCCGTTTCGTTGCCCGCGCCGGCAGCCTTCCATTTTTCAAAGACCTGCCGGATTCGTGGCATCTTCGACGTAATGTGCGCCGCAAGGGCATTGGCATAATAACGGTTCCATATCTGCTCTGAACATTCGTATGGGAACTCCATCAGGTAGGGAAGCGCCTTCACCACGTACCACGCGGGATTAGCGGTGTACTCCACCGTGAGCCCATGGTGCCGCAGCGTGCTGCTTTTCCCGGCATTCAATAATTTGTCGAAAGAAAAAGCCTTCGTCGTTGCCCCGCGCACCGGAAGTACCATCGTTTCCGTCACCAGCACTTTGTTGCTGAGTACAGGAAGCGCATTTTCTTCTGCATCGGAAATATTACCGGCACGCGCGGTAACGCGCCACACCAGCGCCTGGCTGAACTCAAACGGAACCTGCAGCGGAAACTTCACCACTTCAGAACCACCCGCTGCCACGGTGAAATACTGGTTGGGAAAGGTATTCATGAACCACCCGTCAACCGGTTGCCCGGTAGCGGCATCCGTCAGCTGCAGCTGTGCCTGTCCCGTAACTTCTTTTGCAGAGGTGTTCACGATCTTCGCCGTGAATTCCATCTTGTCGCCCTGCCTCACGAAGCGCGGCGCGTTCGGCTGCACCATCAGCTCCTTT
>DASUVB010000464.1:0-4505 GCA_036373835.1 Flavisolibacter sp.
TTGCCTGCTTCAGGATATTGTTTCTTACAAAGTAGTATAATGAAAGTTTAGCGCTACGGGCTGGATGCCGGTCCATACGGACACCTGTAACCCGTGCGGCCAGATTAAATGGTTTGAATGGAATACAACTTCAGGGATATCGAAAAAAAGTGGCAGCAGCGATGGCAGGAGTCCGGCGTATACCGTGTACCCAATGATTCTCCCAGGCGCAAGTTCTACGTGCTGGATATGTTTCCGTATCCCAGTGGTGCCGGGCTTCATGTAGGTCACCCGCTCGGCTATATCGCATCTGATATTTTCGCACGCTATAAAAGGCTGAAGGGCTTCAATGTGCTGCACCCGATGGGATATGATGCCTTTGGGCTGCCGGCTGAACAATATGCCATTGAGCACGGCGTGCACCCTGCAGAAAGTACGGCGAGGAATATTGCCACCTTCCGCAGCCAGCTGGACAAGATTGGTTTTTCCTTCGACTGGGACCGCGAAGTAAGAACTTCAGATCCCAAATATTATAAGTGGACGCAGTGGCTCTTCCTGCAGCTCTTCAACAGCTGGTACAACCGTAAAACGAACCGCACGGAGCCCCTGGACACCCTTATTCGCATCCTGGAATCGGATGGAAACAAGGATCATCCCATACCGGACACGCAATTCCAGATCCCGGAATATCCCCAGGTCACCTTTACCGCCGAAGCCTGGAACAGCTTCCCGGAAACTACGAAGCAGGTCATCCTGATGGAGTACCGCGTAGCCTATTGCGGGTTTGGCGAAGTGAACTGGTGCGAGGCGCTGGGGACCGTGCTGGCAAATGATGAGGTCATCAACGGGGTGAGCGAGCGTGGGGGCTACCCGGTTGAAAAAAAGAGGCTGCGGCAGTGGTACCTGCGGATTACCGAGTATGCCGATCGCCTTCTGCAGGGGCTGGAGACAGTGGACTTCAGCGAAGCCATGAAGGAGATGCAAAGCAACTGGATCGGCAAAAGTTCCGGTGCTGAGATTGACTTCCGGATCGCCGGGCACGAAGATGACATGCTGAAAGTGTACACCACCAGGCCGGATACCATTTTTGGCGTGGACTTCATGGTGCTGGCGCCCGAACACGAGCTCGTGCAGCGCATCACTACTGCTGGCCAGGAAAAAGAGGTTGACAAATACGTGAGCTATGTAAAGAGCCGCAGCGAACGGGAAAGGATGGCGGAAAAAAGGATCACGGGCGTGTTTACGGGCGCGTACGCCATCAATCCTTTCAGTGAAAGAAAGATCCCGGTCTGGATCTCGGAATATGTACTTGCAGGCTACGGCACCGGGGCGATCATGGCCGTACCCAGTGGCGATGAGCGGGACCACAAATTCGCCAGGCATTTTTCCATCCCGGTCACCAACATCATTGGTGACGCCTACAATGGAACAGAAGCAAATCCAACAAAGGACACGATACTGTCGAACAGCGGCTTTCTCGACGGCATGGTCATGCGCGATGCGATTGATGTCGTTATCAGCAGGCTCGAGGAAACCGGTGCCGGTGTGCGCAAGGTGCATTACAAGATCCGTGATGCTGCGTTCAGCCGCCAGCGCTATTGGGGCGAGCCTTTTCCCATCAGGTGGGAAGACGGCATCGCCATTCCTTTAGATCCATCAGAGCTGCCGCTGGAGCTGCCTTTCGTGGAAAGCTACAGGCCGGGACCGGAAGGTGAAGGACCGCTGGCCAACATCCCCGAATGGACGGCACGCCGGCTGGAGACCAATACGATGCCCGGGTACGCAGGATCATCGTGGTATTTTCTCCGCTATATGGATCCGCATAATGATGCTGCATTCTGCGATCGCAAAGCCAGCGATTACTGGCAGCAGGTGGACCTGTATGTCGGCGGGACCGAGCACGCGGTTGGTCACCTGCTGTACAGCCGCATGTGGACAAAAGCGATGTATGACCTGGGCCTGATCAGTTTTGACGAACCATATAAAAAGCTGTTGAACCAGGGCATGATCCAGGGCTCATCACGCTTCGTGTACCGTGTGCGTGGATCGGGGGAGTTCGTTTCAGCCGGTATCAGGGACCAGTATGAAACCGACCAGCTGCATGTGGATGTGAACATCGTTGATGGCGTGGAGCTGGATATTGATGCCTTCAGGAAATGGAAGCCTGAATATGAAAACGCCGTGTTCATCCTGGAAGACGGAACCCGCGCGCTGCCCGGGCAACCTGCTCCCGGTAAATATATATGTGGTGCCGAAGTGGAGAAAATGAGCAAAAGCAAGGTAAATACGGTGAACCCTGATCATATAGTTGAAAAATATGGCGCTGATACCTTCCGCATGTACGAGATGTTCCTGGGGCCGGTGGAAATGAGCAAGCCGTGGGACACAAAAGGCATCGAGGGCGTCCATCGCTTCCTGAAAAAGCTGTGGAGGCTGTTCTTTGATGACAGTGGATTAATCATTAAAGAAGAAGCCGCCACCGACGGGGAACTGAAGATCCTGCACCGTACCATAAAAAAGCTGGAAGAAGACATCAACCGGTTCTCATTCAACACCTGCGTCAGTGCTTTCATGGTCTGCGTCAATGAGCTGACGGAGGTGAAGTGCCATAAGCGCGCTATCCTTGAACCGCTGCTGATCTGTCTCTCTCCATTTGCGCCACATGTGGCGGAGGAACTGTGGGAACAGGCAGGCCGCACCGGGACTGTTATCAGTCAGCAGTTTCCTGAATTTGATGCGTCCTACCTTACCGAAACCTCGAAGGAATATCCTGTTTCCGTGAATGGAAAACTTCGCACACAGATCCGCATCAGCCTTGACGCCACCCAGGACCAGGTGCAGGACCTGGTGCTGCAACACCCGGTGGTCGTTCGATGGATGGAGGATAAGCCACTGAAGAAACTGGTTTTCGTCAAGGGAAAAATGATCAACGTGGTCGTATGATGAAAAAGTCGCTGCTGGTTATATGCCTGGTAGTATCGCTTGCAGCAGGTGCGCAGCCGCTGCACGTGATGACCTTCAACATACGCTTTGATAATGCGGCTGACAGCCTGGATGCATGGCCCTACCGGAAGGACAAAGTAGCTTCGCAGGTGCTTTTCCACAACACCCATATTGTTGGCGTGCAGGAGGCGCTTCACCACCAGCTCACAGAACTACTGGAACTGCTGCCATCTTACAGGTTCACCGGTGTGGGCAGGGATGACGGTAAACGTGCGGGCGAATTTTCAGCCATCCTTTACGATACCGCGCGGCTCCGGATGCTGCACACAGAAACATCCTGGCTGTCCGAAACACCGTCGGTCCCGGGCAGCAAAAGCTGGGACGCTGCCATCACGCGCGTGGTGACATGGGCGCGGTTCGAAGATCTCGAGAGCCACCGCACATTGTATGTTTTCAACACCCATTTTGATCATATCGGCAGGGTAGCCCGCAAGCAAAGTGCTGCGATGCTGCTGAAGATGATCACGGATGTGGCCGGAACTGAGCCCGTTATTGTCACCGGCGATTTTAACTGCTTTCCCGGCGATGAACCGATCCGTGTTCTCACCAGTGGTGAAGGTTCACTGAAGGACTCACGAACGATCACCGAACAGCCGCATTATGGCCCGGAAGGAACGTTCAACGGCTTCTCCGGGAAGGAGCTTGCGGATCAGCCCATTGATTATATTTTCCTGAAAAACGGTGGCCGCGTGACGCAACACGCCACGCTGTCCCAGACCTGGCGGGGCAGGTTCTCATCGGATCATTTTCCAGTGTATGCTGTAATCAGTTATTAATCAGGAACGATTGTTCACTTCCCGGTTTATTCGGGCAGGTCCTCAAAACAATCGGCCAACGGGCCCGTCAGATAGAGAAATTCTTCATATTTTCCCCCACGCACACTAACAATGCTTCATAACCGATAACTGCAATGAAATCTATTCTGAAGACGGGATTCTCGTTTCTTTTTGTTCTGGCGTTCACCAAAGGCTTTTCCCAGGGTACTGACGACCGCACACTTTTCGCCCTGGTGCAACAACATGCATCGCGTATGGGGCTGTCCGCTGAACAGGCGCAGAACTGCACGATCAGCAGCTCGTTCTCTGATGAGAAAACCGGCAATACGTACGTGTATCTCCAGCAGCGTATTCATCACACCCGCGTATTCAACCACATCAAGACGGTCATTTTCCGCGGCGACCTGCTGCTGTATCACTCCGGCCAGTTTTACGGGGAACCTGTGGGCGAAGTGGTGCCACAGGTAAGTGCCACTGCAGCGGTTATTGCTGCGGCCGGGCACCTGGGGCTTTCAGCGCCAGAGGGGCTTCGCGTTGCGGAGGACAGGATGCAGGTCGAACAGAAAATCATTCTTTCAGAAGCAGGGATTGCACGCCAGCCGATCACAGCCGAATTGTTCTGGGTAGTTACCAGCACGGGTACAGCAAGACTTGCGTGGAATATCAATATTGACGTGCTGGGAAGTGATGACTGGTGGAACGTACGCGTTGATGTACTGACGCGGGAAGTGCTGGAACAGGATAACT
>DASUVB010000465.1:0-2931 GCA_036373835.1 Flavisolibacter sp.
TGACTCTACCCATGACTGGAGGTAATAGCCACCCAGCATCATACTGCAAACCCAGGCGATGCTGCCCAGCACATTGTACACCAGGAAAGTTCCGTGGTTCATTTTTACGATGCCCGCAACAATGGGTGCAAATGTCCTGATGATGGGAAGGAACTTCGCGAGGAAAATGGTAGCCTTGCCATAGTGATGGTAAAAATCTGTGGCACGCAGCAGGTGTTTTTTCCGGAAAATCCAGGTCTCCTTACGTTCATACAGCAGGGGGCCTGTCTTTCTTCCAAACCAGTAGCCGACGATATTCCCGAGTATGGACGCGATCATTACCAGCACCAGCACCCCGTAAGGCAGGTCAAAGAATTCCTCTGCCAGGTTATTCAGGTAAATGCCTGCGGCAAAAAGGAGTGAATCGCCCGGCAGAAAAAACCCGACAAAGAGACCGGTTTCAGCAAAAACGATAAAAATCAGCAGGTATAAGCCGCCATTATTGATGATCCATTCAATAAAACGGTGGATAACGCCCCCCTCCAGTAATGTGATCTGTAGCAATGTTTCCATGCAATGTCGCTTTTGTTTATCTCGGCTCCAGCTTGCCCAGGTGTTTCGCAATGATCGTGGCAACAGTTACATCGCTTGTAACATTGGCAGTTGTTCTCAGCATATCGAGTGGCCGGTCAACGGCAAATATAAGTGCCAAACCAGCTTCGGGAATACCAGCCTGTGTGAGTACAATAATGAGCATCACCATCCCTGCACCGGGAACGGCCGCAGAGCCGATGGAAGCAAGGGTGGCTGTCACGATGATCCCCAGCTGTGCCGACAGCGACAGGTCCATGCCAAAGGCCTGGGCGATAAAAATCGCGGCCACGGCCTGGTACAGGCTGGTGCCATCCATGTTCACCGTTGCGCCGATGGGTAGCACGAAGCTTGTAACCTCGTTGTCCACCCCCACGTTTTTTTCCGCCACTTCCATGGTAACGGGCAGCGTGGCGGCACTGCTGCTGGTCGAGAAAGCCAGGAGCTGCGCCGGTGTGATCTGCCGCATGAAACGGAAGGGATTCCTCCTGGTGAACAGGTACACGAGACCCGGGTAAAAAACAAACAGCAACACGAAAATTCCGAGTACAACGGTGAGCGCATACCATCCCAGCGCAATAAAGAGGTCGATATCGGGCGACTCGGCGACCAGCGAGGCGATCAGTGCAAACACACCAAATGGTGCTGCCAGCATGATGATATCGATCACTTTCAATATGATATCGTTAAAACTGTCAAAGAACATCTTGACGGGCCTTGCAGTTGCTTCGGGCAGCATGATCATGGCAATACCCAGCAACAGGGCAAAGAAGATCACCTGCAGCATGCTGGTATTTTTTGAGGCGGCGCTGAATATGTTTTCCGGAACAATATCCTCCAGGAATTTCAACGGGCCGGAGGGAATATTCTTCTTCGCTTCCGTCTGACGGGACTCAACATCCTGCCCATAAGTGCCCAGGAGCTCTGTACGTGTTTCGGTACTGATGGATTTTCCGGGCTTGATTACATTGGAAACCAGCAGGCCGAGACTGACGGCAAATACAGTGGTAAACAGGTAAAAGGTGATGGTACGCCATCCCATGCTGGAAAGCTTCGACATGTCCTTGAGGTCAGACACGCCCTTGATCAAAGATGCCAGGATCAATGGTACGGCGATCAGTTTCAGGAGGTTGATGAAGATGGTCCCGAAGGGTTTCACCCAGTCCCTGATGAACTGCACCCCTGATTCGAACTGCAGCATGATCACGGCGAAAACGACGCCTGCAACCATACCGATGATGATGCGCAGGTAAAGCGGAATCTTTCTCATGTAGTCCCTGGTTGTAAACAGGGCGGAATATAGAACAATTTTACAAGTGTGCCTGCCCCGGCTTCGCTCTTCTATGATACTGCCGCCGCGCCCACTCTGACAATAGACCCCCTCTTTTGATATTTATTATTTATTTTACGAGCTTTTAATTCAGTATGGCGCGTGTCGCCGACAACATTAACGCTTATGCGAATCAGAAAAACCCTGTTACGGATCTCTGTTTTAATAATGGCCCTGACCCTGCCGGCCGCATTGCTGGCCCAGGAAGCCCCGGAAGAAAAAGGACTTGACCAGCGCATCGATGAATGGTTCGCTCCCATCGCCGGGTGGTTTGAAAGCGTGGTCTTTTTCCCGGTGCGGTTTTCAGAAACGGTGAGCGTGCCTTTTATTGTAATTCTCCTTGTGGCAGGTGCCACTTTCTTCACACTTTATTTCGGTTTTGTCAACATCAGGCGGTTCGGACTTGCCGTTCGCACCGTAAGAGGAAAGTACGATTACCTCGACAAGCAGGCCCACCGCGTTGAACAGTCGGAATTGAATATTACAGAGAAGGGTGATATCGTCGATACGATCAAGGATGAATCGCATCATGGAGAGGTGAACCACTTCCAGGCGCTTGCCACGGCTGTTTCCGGCACTGTGGGACTCGGAAATATCGCAGGCGTGGCGGTAGCAGTTGCCATTGGCGGTCCCGGCGCCACCTTCTGGATGATCATCTGCGGCCTGCTGGGAATGTCCAGCAAATTTGTGGAATGTACACTAGGTGTAAAGTACCGGGATATCGACAGCAAGGGCATCGTATATGGCGGACCAATGTACTACCTGAAAAAAGGACTCAGTGAAAAAAACCTGCCCGGCCTGGGAAAGATACTTGCGGTTCTCTTCGCGATCCTGTGTATCGGCGGATCCTTTGGTGGTGGCAACGCGTTCCAGAGCAACCAGGCAGCGCAACAGATTGTTTCCATGATGGGCACGCAGGGCGGATCTTCCGGCTTTATTGTGGGCGTCATTCTCGCAATACTGACAGGCATCGTGATCATCGGCGGCATTAAAAGGATCGCCCAGGTTACTGAAAAGATCGTTCCGTTCAT
>DASUVB010000466.1:0-4530 GCA_036373835.1 Flavisolibacter sp.
CCGCATTGGTGCCGGTGCCGGAAGCAAAAATGGCAATGTGTATCACGCGCCAAAGATACAGGGCCGATTCATGCGCCTGCCGGAACGCAACTGACTAACGGGCCTGACTGGCTGTTGACGGCTTTGCCGCGCCTCTTGTCATATTAGCCAGGTCACCTGGCGTCACGGGTGCAGGCACCCGGTTGCTGATGGGTGGCAGCGACCTGAGATACGCGAATACAGAACGCAGGTCATCATCCGTCATCTTGGCGAAATTGAACCAGGGCATCGGCGGCAGGATGTCGCGTCCTGTTTCCTGTCCCAGGTGCTTCCCGGTCCGCAACGTTTTGATAAACACTTCCTCAGTCCAGCTTCCCAGTCCTGTAGCTTCATCGGGCGTCAGGTTGGCGGGAAACGATATCCCCCAAGGCCCCGCGAACGCCGTCAGTCCCGGCGACAGCAGCACCCAGTTGCCTGGCGTTGCCGGATCGCCGGTGATGGGCGGAATCACGTCCCCGGCCGGGTGGCCCGACAGTGTTCGTGAAGAATCATCCACCGGCCCGCGTGGCGTGAATATCTTGGGCGTGTGACAGTCATTGCAACCTCCCACGGTAACCAGGTAGCTGCCCCGTTCCACGAGGCTGGCAGTTTCCTTATTACGGTAGGCATCAATGTCTTCGGAAGATTTCGACTGCTCATTTCCCGAACAGGAGATGAGCATGCCTGTCAACATGGGTACGGCTACAGCAAGGATGGCTCTGTGTAGCATAGTCGTTGGCTTTGTTTGCATTAAGGTAGCCAACTTTCCACGAAGCAGAAAATTGTTTTACGCACAGTGCCCGCGGGGATTCGTACCTTTTAGATACAAAAACCGGTTATGAAAAAGATCTTCCTTCTCGCCGGACTGCTCCTGGCCGCATTTGTTTCTTTTGCTCAGCAGGATTACAAAGTGGTTTTCGACCTGACCAGCAGGGATACTATCGATCATAAAAATGTGATCCGTTGGATCAGGGGCATCTCGGCAGAATACCCCGGCGCTCAGCTGGAAATTGTTTTGTACGGAAAGTCGCTGGATATGATCACGAAGGACAAATCAATTGTTCCTGATGCGGTCATGTCCCTTGCGGCGAAAGACAACATCACCATCGCAGTATGCGCCGTCGCCATGAAAAATAATAACGTGGAGAAATCCCAGCTGCTGCCGGGGGTTACCATCGTTCCCGACGGCATTTATGAGATCATTAAAAAGCAGCAGCAGGGATGGGGCTATATCAAGGTATCAAAGTAGCCGGGCTTTCACCCGGCACTTCGCGTTATTTGATCACGACGCCCCTGAGGCTGGATCCGTTCCCGGACAGCATCACCAGAACGCCATTGCTGTTGCTGTACCAGCCGGGGTACAGTGTATAAGAGTTGCGTGACACCTGCCACTCCTTTTCAAAATTGACCGGCTGTTCCATCAACCCGTCGTTATTGATAAACACCACTACCGGCAATTTGGAATTGGTGTAGGAGGTTCCCGTAAAATATTTCCCGTACTGGTCATTGTATGCAATGGCCAGCTTTCCATTTACGATCCCGAAGGCAGGGTACAGGTCCTGGTCTGCATTCATCGCGCTGAAATTTTTATTCAGCGGGATCTGGAATTTCCGGTTACCCGCCTCATCGAACGCGCTCACCAGGATATCACTGTGCTGGTGCAGGTAATTATATTCAAAAGGTGTTGAAGGTGCGCTGCCTTTGTTTTCGGTCTTATGCTGCTCACCCACCAGGAACTGTGTATTGCCATTGCGTACCAGCCCGCGCGCCTTCAGGTTGTACAGTGGGCGATCAAACGCATGTGTTTGAAGCTGGCCCGTAGCGGCATTGTACAGGAATGTTCCGTTGTTTTCTTCGTTGTCCGTTGTAACGACTCTTTTCTTTTTGTAGTAACCTGCCAGGACAAGGTCTCCGTTGTCGGCGATCGTTGTCACATAATTCGCCAGCCGGTCGGCTGCATCCCTGAATTCCATGCGCGTGATGGTGCCCGCCGGCTTCGTGGTCGAAGCACGGTAGATCACCGGGTACTTATATCCTTTGTCAAAATCATCGGAGATCAAATACAGGTCGCCGCTGTTGGATGCAGCGAACGTCTGGAAATGCATGCGCTTCGTATCATCGGGGAAAGACAACTTACCTGACTGAATCACTTTCAGCGACGCATCGACCATGAAGAATTTATACTGGTTCTGCTGGCCTTTTTCGAATGGCATCTGCCCGATAACCGCAAGGTGCTTACGGTCGGGCGTTGCTGTGACGAACCAGTTGCCCGGGTTCATCATCTTTTCATATTCCAGCGCACCTACCTGCTCTTCCTTAATTGACATCGTCCCGGTATTGTCCACCAGGCGCACGATGAGGCGGTTGAGGCCTGCTTTCTTGTCACGGTTTTCCATCAGCGCCACCAGCGAATTGCCGACGACCTGGAGCGAATGTATCTCCATGGAATTCGTGAATGTGCCCGGGTTCACTTTCATGGTGCCGGCGTAACTCACATTACCGCTGCGGTCCACTGTGACGAGGCTGTGGGCGAAGCCGGGATTTTCGCTGGTGCGGACAACGAAATAGTGCTCGTTGTCATTGGACATCACAGAGACCTGTGGCTGCTTTTTGATCACGAAGGACTGGCTGTTGCCGCTCACAAGCGTTGCCTGTGCAGCAGCTGCGAGGATCATGCATGTTGCTGCAGATACCAGGAGGAACTTTTTCATACTATTGATTGGATTGTTTTCTTTTTTTAAGATCGGTGTACAGCAGTTCCCATTCCGCCTTGTCCCGGCGTTCGCCGGAAGACAGCCGGAGGCCGTTCATCTTTTCAAGTACCATTGCGGCAGCGGCATCATCGCGGAGCGCGAAATATGCCTCCAGCAGGTTGAAGCAGATGGCTGTGGTTACGCTTTCGTCGATCCTGGCCTTTTTGTCGCCGGGATTGGATTCTTTCAGTGCCTGGTTCCAGAGCGAAACGGCTTTTTCCAGGCGCGCTCTCGCAGCGGCACTGTCGGTGGCCAGCATGCGAAGGCCCGATGAAGCCTCGTTGAGCGCGAGCATCAGGTCGGCATAATCATCTCCCTTTTCTTTTACGTAATACAGTTGTGCGGTCCGCTTTACGGGCGCCCATCCAAGACGGTCGTTCACCAGGTTGTTAATGAACTGCAGGTTCTCCTGCAGCAGCTTTTCCTCTGTCGACCGCACCAGTGCTTCCGCATTCACCTGGGGCATTTTGTCGGTAGCGGGCGTTTTATACATCCGGTACACATTCAGCTCCTGCGGTGTCATGTTCAGCAACTCTTTCCCGTCGGGCGCGACCACCTTTACCGACATCGGGTGGCGGTAGGAAAATTCAGTATGATAATATGTCGCCTTATACGTTGATGTGGTCTTGCCGACGCTTACCATGTCTTTCTGCTCGGACAGAACGCGCGGGTGCGTGTAGTCATAACCATACAACGTCACCAGCACCTTCAGCGCACCTGCCGGCGTGGACTCGAAGCCGTGCAATTTCAGGTGCGTGGCGGCTAGCACGGGATAATCATATGATGTCTGCAGTATGGGCTTTGAAACGGTTTGCAGGTACGGTTTGGAGGGGACTTGCTTTACGGGTTTCGTATTCTCTCCCAGGATGTTTCTTTCGATGATCTTATCGCCGGTGGATTTCTTACTGTATGCCTCCATCTCCTTTTCGTACTTCGCCTCGGCAGCCTTCACCTGCGCGGGGTACTCGTTCATCTCTCTCTTATAGGTTTCTTCTGCCTCACGCACTTTCTCGTCGTATTCGGCCATGAGGGTACGGTTCTTTTCTTCATAGGCGGCGTGGATGAACGCGGAATAAGAACGGATCGTCTTATCAGCAGGCGCCAGCGGGAGCCGGATGAACTGGTATTCTACGTTATCGGAGCGGATCTTCTGCGCCTTTAGCGTCGGGACAAGCAGGATGGCGAGGGCTGAAAACAGCGCGTATCGGAGCATGCAGTTAGTTGGTGTTTTGCGCCGAAGTTATTGCCTGGCGCGGGTTTCAACAAATCTTTTCAAAGGACATGCGGGTTCGCAAGGGACCCGGATCCGTTCTCCACCATCTGCCCGGGCCTGGTCCATGGTGCTGTTTGCGCTTCTTTACCATAGCATTTGCATTTTGTTTTGTTATTTGCCCCGGTTGAAGACACTGCTGCTATACGTTGCGATCCTGCTGTCCGTGGGGGCGCTGGCCCAGGGACAGGGTCAGGTCCGGGTAAAAGGTACTGTTTACGACAGCACCCACATATACCCGGTGGAAGCGGTCAGTGTCATGAGCACGGGTGGTCGCGGCACCATGACCGATTCGCTCGGCCGCTACCAGCTCGACGTGCAGGAAAAAGATTCCATCTGGTTCTCGTTCCTGGGCAAGCCCACTGTCAAATACCCGGTGCTGAAGATCCCCGATGCCACGCAATTCGACATTGCCCTCACGTTGAAGGTGAGCGTAATGAAAGAAGTGCGCATCCGTTCCAGGTATTACAAGGAGGATTCTGTGCAGAA
>DASUVB010000467.1:0-3266 GCA_036373835.1 Flavisolibacter sp.
GCGGCGATGCACCGGGATGAGTGGGAATACTTTCTCCGACAAAGCTACGACCTTGTCAAAATGAAGCTCACAGGACGGCAACGTGCTGCTTTGGGCCTATAGTTCCAGCAGTCGGCCGGCTACGCTGATACATTGTTAAACAACCTTTCACGCTCGTTTTATCCCGCTCAAATCTGTTACCTTCGCACCTCCCAAAAACGGGACGTTGAGATGAAGAATATCAGGAATTTCTGCATTATTGCCCACATTGATCATGGCAAATCCACCCTTGCTGACCGCCTGCTGCAGGTTACCAACACCATCAGCGAGCGCGAAATGATGGACCAGGTTCTGGACGACATGGACCTGGAGCGTGAAAAGGGTATCACAATCAAAAGCCACGCGATCCAGATCAATTACCGGCATAATGGTGAAGACTACATCCTGAATCTGATCGACACCCCCGGCCACGTGGACTTCAGCTACGAGGTAAGCCGTGCGCTCGCCGCCTGCGAAGGCGCGCTGCTGCTGGTGGACGCAACGCAGGGGATACAGGCACAGACCATTTCTAATTTATACCTGGCCGTTGAGAATGACCTCGAGATCATTCCCGTGATCAATAAAATTGACATGGACGGGGCCATGATCGAAGAAGTGAAGGACCAGATCATTGACCTTATCGGCTGCAAGCCCGAGGAGATCCTGCTCGCAAGCGGAAGGACGGGCATCGGGGTAGATGCCATCCTTGAGGCCATAGTAGACCGCATCCCGCCGCCGCAGGGCAAGCCCGACGAGCCACTGCAGGCCCTGATCTTCGACAGCGTCTTCAACAGCTTCCGGGGCATCATCGTTTATTACCGCATACGCAACGGCTCGATAAAAAAAGGGGACCGGGTAAAATTTGTTTCCACCGACCAGGAATATTTTGCCGATGAAGTGGGCATTCTCAAGCTGGGTCTCGAACCCAAGAACGAAGTAAAAACCGGCGATGTAGGCTATATCATCACCGGCATCAAGAATGCCAAGGAAGTGAAGGTGGGTGATACGATCACCAACGCGGCCCACCCAACACAGGAGATGATCCAGGGTTTCCAGGAAGTAAAGCCGATGGTCTTTGCCGGCATCTTCCCGGTGAACACCGATGAATTTGAAGAGCTGCGCGACTGCATGGATAAGTTGCAGCTGAACGATGCGTCACTCACTTTCGAGCTCGAAACATCGCAGGCCCTCGGTTTTGGGTTCCGCTGCGGCTTCCTCGGGTTGCTGCACATGGAGATCATCCAGGAGCGCCTGGAGCGGGAATTCAACCAGACGGTTATCACCACGGTACCCAACGTAAGCTTTGTTGCCTATACAACGCGGGGAGAAAAGGTGGTCGTCAACAATCCAGCAGAGATGCCCGACCCGGTGAAGACCGACAGGATCGAAGAGCCCTTCATCAAGGCGCAGATCATTACCAAGCCCGAATATATCGGCAACATCATGACGCTTTGCCTCGGCAAAAGAGGTATCCTGCTCAACCAGAGCTACCTCACGCAGACGAGGGTGGAACTCTTGTTTGAAATGCCGCTGACCGAGATCGTGTTTGATTTCTATGACAAGCTGAAGTCACAGACCCGGGGGTATGCATCATTCGACTACCATCCCATAGGGTACCGCGAGGCGGATATCGTGAAGATGGATATCCTGCTGAACAATGAAAAAGTGGATGCCCTCAGTGCGCTGATCCACCGCAGCCGCGCCCAGGATTTCGGAAGGAAGCTGTGTGAGAAGCTGAAGGAATTGCTGCCACGCCAGCAATTCCAGATCGCCATCCAGGCAGCCATCGGTGCGAAGATCATCGCGCGCGAGAACATTTCAGCCATGCGCAAGGATGTTACAGCGAAGTGCTACGGCGGTGATATCAGCCGTAAACGCAAGCTCCTTGAAAAGCAGAAGGAAGGTAAAAAGAGAATGCGCCAGATCGGGAACGTGGAAGTTCCGCAGGAGGCATTCCTTGCCGTGCTGAAGCTGGATGATTAAGCCGCAACGCCTGCTCGCTAGTCTTTCTTCTTTTTGGATTTATCTGTTTTTGGATCTGTGTCATGGTATGGCTTCGGCATGGGGAACTGCCCGTCTTCCAGCTTGAAGTCAAACACCTTGTCCACGTGAAGCCACTTGCCATTTACCCATTTGAATCCTTCGTAATCGCCATCAGGCACCAGTGTCCAGGCGTTTTCCGGTTCGTCTGATTCGGAGATCAGGTGATCGATGAGGATCATGTCGAGTTCCTCGTCGTAGTTCACTGTAGTCGAAGCTTCCTTCTTGTATTCGATGAAATAGCGGCGCTGGTCTTTTCGCTTCACGCTGTCCTTTTCAAACGAGAAAACGGCATTTCCAAACACAGGCATATTGCGCTGGTCAAAGCTCAGGACCTCTATCCATTTTTTGTTGCTCTGCGGGCTGTTTCCATCGAAGCCAAACAGTGTGTAATATTTCTTACCGTTATGATTCTTGACGATCATGGAATAATACACAGCACCGATCCAGTTGTCCTTGTTGCGGACAGAATCGGTCGCCAGGTCTGTAAATTCGGAATAATCACGCAACGGCACCAGCTTCAGTGCGCCATCCGCAGTCGGAAACTGTATGGCACCGCGCTGCCGGATATAGTATCCGTCGAAATCGATCTGCCAGGTAAATATCCTAAACGCGCTGTCGGGAGCATAGAGTGCGGAAATGCCTTTGACCGAATCGAACGGGTAATAAAAGGAATTCCGGATCTGCAGGCCGCGCACCAGCGTCTTCACAAACTGGCTGTCGCTGCGCATGCGCCCGGCCGACATGGAGTCCAGGAAAATGTTCTTTGCGAGTCGTATCAGCGTATCCTCCTTGCGCTGCAGGGCCGCCATATCAGTCTTGCTGATCTTTTGCGCCTGCGCCTGGAACGCAACAGCTACCAGGAAAAATAAAACGAGGAAGATTGGCTTTTTCAAACGGACAGTGATTGGTGCAGTGCTAAGAACGGCAAAAAAAATCAAAAATTATCTTAAGGTTCAACGGCTTTGGCGAAGTCGGATAGTGAATTAAAACACAAATCAATATCGGGATGGGGAAACGGCTGCTCCGGGTTGGTTGTTTTAACAAAAACGGTGTACATGCCGGCTGCACGGCCGAATTGCATGTCGCTCGGCTTATTTCCAACCACTATGGCCCTGGTAAAATCAATATCCGGGAAATCCTTTGACGCCTGCCAGGCCATTCCCGGGTTGGGTTTCCTGAAAAAGGAAGTGTCTTCTTTGTCGGTG
>DASUVB010000468.1:0-2777 GCA_036373835.1 Flavisolibacter sp.
AGGTCGGGCTGGTATCCCGTGAGCGCGATGACACGGTCGTTCTGCAGCGTTATGTTCCCACCCGGCGTGCGAATGTCCACTTCGTCCTCACGTATTTCCAAAACGGATGAACTGAAATATGCCCTGATGGATCCCTCCCGGATGCGGTTCTCGATATCCGGCTTCACCCAGTATTTCACGCGTTCCCCGATAGATGGTCCCCGCACCACCATGGTAACTTCAGCGCCTTTTCTCCAGGTTTCAAGTGCGGCATCCACGGCCGAATTCTGCGCACCCACAACAATTACTTTCTGGAAAGCATAAAAATGTGGGTCATTATGATAATGTGTCACTTTGGGCAGTTCCTCACCCCGCACTCCAAGCAGGTACGGAATGTCGTAAAAGCCTGTCGCAAGGATCACGCGTTGCGCCTTGTACGACGCCTTCGTGGTAGCAATAAGAAAACTCCCGGCTGATTTTTTTATTTCCAGAACTTTTTCAAAAAGATGAATATTGACCCGGTGATCCAGCGCCACGCGCCGGTAGTATTCCAGGGCTTCATTCCTCCCGGGTTTCGCGTGCACGGAGACGAAAGGAACACCACCGATCTCCAGCCGTTCCGAGGTGGAGAAGAATGTCATGTTCACCGGGTAGTTGTATAGAGAATTCACCAGGGTGCCTTTTTCCAGCACCAGGTGATCAATGCCCTGCTTCTGCGCTTCCAGTGCACACGCGATCCCGATCGGGCCTCCACCAATAATCACCACCTGGAAATGACCTGTTGCCAATTGAAATTTTTACAAATGTAATCGCGGCGGTCCACCGGCCGGTTTTTCGTGCCAGACACTGTGCGGGATACATAGGGGAGTTGTACTACCGGATCATCGTGACCATGCCTTTGCGTTGCACGGGTTGTGATCTTCCCGGCAGCCGGTACCGCGCAACCCAGGCAAAGGAGGAACTAACGCGTATGCCGTGGTGCATTCCACCATCCCATTTCTGATAGGGGTTCGAGGAACGGAACACCAGTCGTCCCCAGCGATCGAAAACCTGCAGTGAAAATTCCGACACCCCGGCGAGGTTGCCCAGTGCACCGAAAAAATCGTTGCGGCCATCCCCATCGGGGGTAAATGCACCAGGGAAAAACAGGTCGGAACAATCCGCAATAACATGGATCGTATCAGATGCGACACACCCGTTATCATCACGAACGATGACATGATAGCTGCCGGTTACGGTTACGCGGAAATCGGGCGCCGATGAAAGGTCCTGCCATGAATAGGACGCAAAGTTTCCCGGTGACAGCAGGAGGGAAGTGCCCTGGCAGATGACGGTGTCATTTCCCAGCGACACGCTTAAATTGTTGATGTTCGCGATCACAAACGATGCCGTGTCCCGGCAATTATTCTGATCAGTGATCTCAACCGAATAGGCTCCCGGTGATAGCGCGCCTGCGGAGCTTCCCGTTCCCGCAGTTGGCGACCACGCATACGAATACGGACCGGTACCCCCGCTCACCTGCAAATTAGCCGCGCCGTTGGCAGCACCACAGCTGGCATCGGTGATGGTCACTGTATGATCCAGCGGTTGCGGCTGGGCGACGGTAATGTTATCGCCGGCCGTGCAGGCATTGCCGCCACTTACCTGGACGGAATAAGAACCGGCGCCAAGGCCTGATGCTGTTGCTGTGGTCTGCGCAGGCAGCGTATTCCACTGGTAGGAATAACTCCCCGCGGGAATCACATCCGCGCGGATGGTTGCTGTTTTATCACCCGCACAAAGAACAGGGTCAACCAGGACTGTTGTCACTTCGATCACACGGATGCTTTTCACGATGACCGCCGGTGGTGCACCAGGAACTGTTATGGTGAGTGAAACCGGGAAATCACCCGGCCCGGAAAAAACATGCGTGGGAGATGCCGCGGAGGAGGTATTGGCAGTACCCGACACCGGGTCGCCAAAGTTCCATGCGTACGAGGCATTGCAGGCAGCTGTCAGTGGCTGGAACGCGACGGAGTTGGAACCGGCGCAGGAAAATGTAAAATCATGAGAGGTGGCCGGCATTTCACCGATCCAGATGTCATCAACCGCGAACCCGTCATAGTTATTGCAAACGCTGCCGGCTGCGAACCGGAACCGGAAACGCACATTTGATTTTCCTGCCAGTGATGCCATTTCGTGCTGTGCTTCCACCCATTGGCCGCTGCCGTTACCAGCTCCACCAGCACAGGGAGCCGTGGGCTGAATGTTCCCGGACCATCCGTCGCTTCCGCCGCCCAGCGCAGTGATGCCGGTTGTATTGAACCAGTTGGACGAGGGGCATGCGGCATAATCGGCATAAGAACCGAGGTTGGTCCAGGTGGTGCCCCCGTCTGTCGAATACTGGAAGGAAGCACCGTCGTATTTTTTTTCGGTCTCCCAGAAAATTTTGAAGCGTATGTATGGTGCAGCAACAGATGTAAAATCGAAGCACGGACTTGTCAGTGTTGAATTCTGGTTGTTGCTGTACGAGCTTTGCGTCAGCGTGCCGGTGATCCAGCATTTCGCTCCGCCTCCGGCGCCGTTTATCACAGGCTTGACAGGCGTGCCCCATGACCATTGTGAGGCGGTTCCGCCGGGCACCCAGTTCCCGTTACTGGTTTCGAACGACTCGCTGTACGGGAAGGAACTGACGCACTGCGCTGTCAGGGAAACAACAGGCAACACCATTACCAGGGCCATGAGCGATAGATGCAAAGCAGTCAGCAGGATTTTCATCGTCAGGGCGCGAAAATAGGGCATCCCGTGGGTTTTGTAGG
>DASUVB010000469.1:0-5230 GCA_036373835.1 Flavisolibacter sp.
CGAAAAATGATTTTATTCAGGATATACGGGTGTCTTAATACAAAAGCCCCGCTGACGCGGGGCCTGACACCACTCTTTGCTTAAAAGCTCCATAACCTGGTTATGTTAAAGCCAACCAAAAATCCGCTGTGGCGATAGTCGTTCTGGTTGAACATATTATTCCGCTGCTGACCGATGCTGTAATAATTCCCTGCAAAGATCTGGAATGCGTGTGCGCTGGTGTTGAACTCCAGTCCGAAGGAAATATTGGGATGCGGGTTGTTGGTAAGGTGCTCGGTCAATGGCTGATCGTAGTTCACCAGCAGCGCCGTCTTTTCGGTGAACTTATAGCGGCCGCTGAAAGCAATGGCAACATGCGCATTGTTCATTTTGCTTTCGATCTCACCCTTGCTGGTGACATATGCTTCCACGTTATTAAACCACGAAACGCTGGGGGCTACCTGTAAAGAAAGATCCTTAGTGATCTTACGGGCGATCAGTAATTGGTTAAAGAAAGAAAGACGGTGCACATCCTCGCGGAAGTTTTCCTTATTTCTAAGATCAACCGTTGCATTGCCAAAATACGTAACACTTACCGGCATGAGTCCGGGCTTCTGCAGGAGCAGGGCATACTTTGTATTCAGGTCCAGTTCGATCTTTTCCTTGGTAAGGCCTGCGCCGACGAACAGGCGGTTCACAGGTGCATAGGCAACGGCCAGGCGGATATTCGATGGAGCAAATATCCCCCATACATCTTCGGACCCGTTATTGACGGTACCGAAGCGGTGCTGAATATCCATTTCAAATGTTCCTTTTGCCGGTACCATCACCGTCTGGTTGTCGATGACGTAAATACTTTCAAAAGTGTTCTTAACCGGCTTTACGGTGGTTGCTGCCGGTGGCGCATCTTCCTGGGCCAGCAGTGTTCCTGCAGCCAGTAGTGCGACCGCAGCCAGTACCAGGCGTCTTCCCCTGCCCCGGTGCGGTATATTGATTGTATGTTCCATAATCACTTTTTTAATTGTTTAGCGCTCCCTGTTTGATCCATGCCAGGATGTAGGCATTGTAGTCCCTGTTGACACCGCTGAGCGGCATCGGCGTTCCACGTTTGCCTGTCATCCACAGGTAGATCTCGCTGGCTTCAGGGTCCGATGTATTGAAATAGCTGCCATTCACAAGCGAATTGTAGGCATTAGCCGGGGAAAGGTCCGGTGCTTTTCCTCCCGCATTGTGGCAGCCGCTCACGTTGCAGCTGTTATTGAATATGGGTATGATGTCGCCTGCGAAGCTGACCGTTTCCGTAATGTTACCGGCAGTGTCGAAATAAACCGTTTTATCCTTGTAACACCCGATCAGCAACAGCACCGCGCAGCCAGCCAGGAACCCATATGCCTTTCTGAAATTTTTCATACAAAACATTTAATGAGCCTGCATTATTTTTGAAATTTCAGCACCATATTCGCCTTGATCGAGTGCGCGATCTGTGCATTCTCGAAGATGGCAAAGCCGAAATACTGGTCGGCCAGTGATGAGAAGTCAATATCATTCAGGGCATCCGCTGTTTTTAAGGCTCTTTTGAACTCCAGGATCCAGCCGGAACCGGTGTAAGTAGCCTTGCAGGGAATATCAGCGCGGCTGCCGGTATAAGATCCGATCGTCAGACCGGGGATCACCTTCGGACCATGTCCTTCCCCGATGCGCTGGTAGTCTGTGCCGATGTTCGGATCGATGGTAGAACCATCTTCCAGCGTCAGCACGCCGTTTGCATCAACCGCGGTTACGGTCAGCGCTACCTTGCTGTCAACTTCAGTTTGCAGGATCCACCCATAATTATTCCTGGCAGGGATCACATATTTCGGAACGGTAAGGGTGCCCAGTGTCTGTACATTGTTTACATACACATCATTGCCGTCGTCGCCTTTCCGGCCATTGGGATATGTGTGCCACTGGTGCTGGTCTTCAAACATGTTCGGACCGTTGACACCACCACGTACAGATTTCCAATGCCACATATCGATCCTTTCCGTGGGGTAGTTGGTATAGTGGCGCGACGAGCCGTCCGATGCAGGCAGCCCGGTGTGGCAGGACCTGTAGCAGGTGCCGCTGTTCCATCCCTGCACGGAATTGTTGATATTCCAGAGCATGGCGATCTTGTCTTCATAAAAGGCCTTGCGGGCAATGCTCCCGTTAGCATTGAATACCGGTGCACCTTTCTCCTGGAACCATTTCTTGGCAACAGGATCAAAATACCAGGGCAGTCGGGTCAGCGATTCGGTAGGATCCACCCACTCTGCAAGAAAGTAAATGTTATCGTTGTCATACATGGATCTCAGGGTAACGGAAGGAATAATGTTTCCTACATAGCCCCTGAAAATATCTCCGGTAACTTCCGGGACAGTAGTGCTGAACTGGAGTTTCTGTGCATTAGCCCAGGATGCATCTATAATACCATCAAGCGTCGGCGGTGCCGAAACTTTTAGCGCTACCAGGTCGGTGGCGCTGTTAATGGGCTGCGGAATATCCAGTACCTGGTCGTCCTTTGTACAGCTGACCGCATAACCAACTGCCAGTACAATAGTGGCCATCACCCACAGGTACCTGCTTCTAATGATTCTCATAAGTAAACTTTTAAGTGAGGAAATGATATCGGGGCACAAGGTACCCGTGTGCACATGACAGTTCAATGACAGTCATTATTGCAAAACGTGATGGTCGTGACCATCAAATACTGACGGCCGTTATTTTAAGACGGTGGTGTACTAAAAATTTTGTAAGGAGAAGCGTTGGACAGAATCAGATGCTATCAGAAACCAGTATTGCTGTGATCACTTAAAATAGTCAGTCACGTAGGTTTCTACATTCGTCATATCCATCAGACGAGGTGGCTGTTTGCCGTCAAATACAAACAGGCCGTACGGGTCCTGTGTATTCAGGTCAATCATGAATTGTTTTCCACCTCCTGCCTCGAACAGCAGGTAGCGAACGTCGCGCACATCCCTTATCACCACATCGGGCCAGGAGGTGCCCAGGTAAATCTTTGAATAGCGCATCTGGTAAAAGGCTTCGTGCTCGCCGGAAGCCGCTTGTGCGGGCGGAATTTTTTCGCGGATCCTCAGCAGTTGCAGGGAATCGGGCTGGAAAAACACAGCAGTACGGCCACTGAAGCGCAGCGTATCGTTCGTTGTGGCGGGTGGCTTGCCAGTGGCAGTTGCCGGAGATTTGTCCGGGGTTTGCTGGGGCTTAACCGTGCTATTGCACGAGGCCAGGAGCACCAACAGGGGAAAAGTTATAAGGCGAAGCAGCATGGCTCAAAATTAAATAAAACAGCCCCGGAAATCCGGGGCTGCCTTTGTAGGAGACTGTCTGTTAATAATTCCACAACCTGGTTACGTTGAAACCGATCATGAATTTATTTTCATTGAAGTCGTTCTTATTGTACAGATTATTACGGGCCGGGTTCAGGAAGAAGTAGTTGCCTGGGCGCACCGCCGCATGAGTATGACCGTTATGCCGTGCAGGTCCGCAGGGAACTCTCAGCAGTCCCGGACGCGCTTTTCAGGGCCGGACGGGCCCGCGTGCTGGAGCGGTTCCTGCAGCGCGATAAAATATTCCTCACGAACTGGTTCATGCGCTATGAACAGCAGGCCCGGGAAAATATTACGCGTGAAATGAGCAGCCTGAATTTATTTGAATAGCTGGTAGTATGCCCCGATCTGCCACACGCGGTTCTTAATTTCCAGGTTATCCGAACGTGCATCGTTCAGGCCGAAATTGAAACGCGCATCAACTCCCAGGCGTTCTGTGAACAGGATTCCGCCACCTACCAGCAGGCTCACATCGGTTGAGTTAAAGACCGACTTACGGTCAACATTGCCACCGGATTTTTCTACTTCCGCCAGTGTGAGCCATCCGACCTGCACACCGGTCTGCAGGCGAAAATTGCTGGTGAACAGGAATTGCAGCACCAGCGGAACATGCAGGTAACTTGTTTTCAGGGTACTGTCAATAAATTTCGCTCCCTGCATCGAATACACGAGCTCGGGCTGGAAAGCCCAGTTGGGCGTGATCTTGAAATTGGCAAAGGCACCGCCATGGAAGCTTGTCCGCGAAGAACTGGTGTTTGCATCGTCGTTATAATTCGCAAGATTCACACCAGCCTTGATGCCGAAATTGACGTTGGTCTGTGCATTGGCCACTGCTGACGCGATCAGTAAAAAAACGGGAATAAGGTATTTCATGCAGATGATTTCGTTCCGCAAGATACCACATAAGCAGCAATACCGCTATCTCCTGAACTGGTAGAAGATTCCAAACTGCCACACGCGGTGTTCCCACTCGGGTGATCCTTTGCGAATATCGGTGAGGCCGATGTTATAACGGGCATCCACACCCAACCCGGAACGCGACAGGTAGCCGGCACCGATCGCCCAGGAAATATCACTGGAACGAAGGTCTGGTTTTACATTTACCACATCACCGTCACTTTCTTCGCGCTCAGCGCTGGTCAACACGCCGATCTGCGGACCCGTCTCCAAACGGAAGCCGCTGGCTGTCATATACTGGAAGAGCATAGGAATATTGATGTAATTGATCTGGTATTCACCCTCAACCCTTTCGGCGCCCTGGGTGGAATAAACGATCTCTGGTTGAATGGCAAAATTTGGATTCAGGTGAAAGTGCGCCAGTCCGCCCAGGTGAAAGCCGGTGCGCCTTCCGGTTGTTCCTGCATCATCGTTAAAGTCCGAAATATTGATACCGGCCTTCAGTCCGAACGCAACACTTGCACGCTGGCTGAAGGCACTTGCAGTCAGCAGGACAGCAGCTAAAAAAAATATGATTTTTTTCATATCGTGATCATTTAACTCCCAATCAGCAAATTAGGGGCCACCAACACCAGGACCGTTGCAGGCAGCAGATGATATTGTACATTCATGTATGCAAACCATTGACTGGAGCACATTTAGCCTGCGCATACCCGTTAAAGGCGACAGGGATGTCCTTTACCGTATGTGGTCTACGCGCCAGGGGATCGAAAGCTGGTTCCTGCGCGAAGCGATCTTCACAGGTCCCGGCGGAACGGTAAGGGGGATCAATGAACCGGTCCGAAAAGATGACCGGTACGAATGGCGTTGGCATGGCTGGCCGGATGACGTGGTGGAACGCGGCACCATCCTCGAGGCTAATGGCACAGACGCGTTCCGCTTCACCTTCGGTAAGGGCGGAAATGTATCGGTGCGCATCAGTAACGAGC
>DASUVB010000470.1:0-3200 GCA_036373835.1 Flavisolibacter sp.
CAGCGAACTGCTGAGGATGACATTTTCCTTCACCTGCGGGTTGATCGCCGCGTAGAAGCTGGACGCGGCCAGCGCGGTTACAATCAGGAGCGTCAGCCACTCCAGGATGCGGAACAGTTTCTTCTGCCGGGTGACCCAGTCCATAGCAATCAGCGACAGGCGCACATAGACCATTTCTGCCGTCAGCGAACCAAGTGAGAACAGGATGGCCTGCATCACGCCATCTGAAATTGCGATCTGCATGGCAGCGATGTTCAGGGTTCCCAGCGGTAGTGACCCCAGGAAACTGATAAAAATTCCCATTAAAAAAATGCGCAACAGGCCGGGCATATCCGAAAATAAAGTTTTACGGTTAGACGGGGATGCTGGCGTCATATTTTTCCAGCACGGCCAGGTGTTTCCGCGCCACGCGCAGGAAATGCCACCCGCGGCGGAACGACCAGAACGGCAATCCCTGCCTGTGGTTGTATATCGAGATCCTGTACAACACCTTCCAGTGCATCAAAAACACGCTGTAGGCCGCAAACAATGAAAACCCGGAATGATACACATGGTTAGGCTCTGCCCCGGCCCCGTTAAATTCCAGTATCGTGAAATTGCGACCTGCCTTCAGGTCAGCGATCGATGCGCATTTGATGTCGTACCGGCCATAAAAGAACTGCGCACGCCTGCTGATCGGGTCGAAAACATCGAGCAGGGCCGCATCGATCTGGTCGTGCAGGTTGGTGAAGCGGGCACCCCGGTTCAGGTTCGCGGCATAGGTAAGAATAAAGCGTTCGCCATGCGGGATGACCTTGTGGAGCTGCTCCTGGTGCTTGACACGCATCTCTTCCTGCCGGTATTGCGCCTGAGGATGTTCCTGTATCAGCTGCCACAGTGTTTTGCGACCATCTCCATACACGTCCATCAGGTCCTTCTGGATAAAACCGGTGATGACACCGCGCTTCTCCCATGGGTACCGGAAATAGAAAACGCTCACCTCCAGCGGGTACTCCACCAGTTCCTGAACAATGTAGTCGACGGGCACCTTTTGATGATATGCCTCCAGTTCACCGGCATTGTCGATCTTGCGGAACAGCAGACCCTTCATGCCAATATCGGGCTTTACCACGAACGGGTATTGCAGGCCGGCCTTTCGTATCACCAGGTGAACATCTTCGATCATATCCTTTGGATTCACATACACCGTGACCGGGAAGGTACCCTCCGGCAGCAGGTCGTACATTTCTCTTTTTGCCTCGCCCTCGAAGCCACCGAACGTGATGGTGGGATTGGAAGTGGAGAAAAACCACAGGGAACGTGCACGCAGGCAATACCAGAACCACACCGGGATGATCAGCGAATAGCGGAGCATGAAAGGCCACAGTTCCCAGTTAAAGATCTTCGCGCTAATGCTGCTCCGCTGTTTCATGAACCGGCAAATTTAGGCATTGGCGTGCAGTCAGTGGACGTGAAGCGCAACACGGCCGGAAAGGTGTTCGTTGCAACACAACCTGCCTGCGCACAGAATTCAGCGACGCTGGCTTATTTTTGACGCAATATTGAATCCATGCAGGTAAGAACAATGGCCGACATGATGGCCTCGGGGGAAACGCCCGAAGTGCTGTTCTGGGTAGGATGCGCAGGGAGCTTTGACCAGCGCGCGCAAAAGATCTCGAAAGCATTTGCCACCATTCTCGATGCCGCCGGTATCAGCTTTGCCATCCTGGGAAAGGAAGAAATGTGTACCGGCGATCCTGCCCGCAGGGCCGGCAATGAATTCATGTTCCAGATGATGGCATACCAGAACATCCAGCTGCTGAATGCGTACAACATCAAGAAGATCGTGACCACCTGCCCGCATTGCTTCAACATTTTCAAAAACGAATACCCCGAGCTGGGCGGCACATACGACGTGGTGCACCATACGCAGTTCCTGCAGGAGCTGATCGAACAGGGAAAGATCCGTGTCAGCGACTCGGATACTTTCAAAGGAAGGCGCATCACCTACCACGACAGCTGTTATCTTGGTCGCGGCAACGGAATTTACGAGGCGCCCCGCAAGGTGCTGGAAGCACTCGATGCGGAACTGGTGGAGATGAAGCGCTGCGGGAAGAACGGCTTCTGCTGCGGCGCCGGTGGCGCGCAGATGTTCAAGGAGGAAGAAAAAGGAAACACACGCGTCAACTTCGACCGCGCCAGTGAAGCCATCGATACCGGCTCCTCCATTGTTGCTGCTGCATGCCCGTTCTGCAATACCATGCTGACGGACGGTGTCAAGGCGGCCGAGAAAGAAGAATCGGTGCAGGTGCTTGACGTTGCGGAACTGATCGCTGCCAGCCTGCCGAAAGCCCGGTGACTATGAAAAGATTCCGATTTCCAAAAACCATGTTGCGTCGCCTGGCCGGCATGTTTGTAATCTTCTTTGTTGTCTTCGCACTGACCTCCCTCCTCCTCTCAGAGGAAAAAACATTGCCCGAGATCCTGGAAGACGCGGCGTCCGTCGCGGCGATCATAGCAGTGACATTCAGCCTGACGAACAGGAAAACCGGCGCAGAAGAAGTCCTTGATGATGACAGTCCACGCTCGTTCGCGTATTATGCCGGGTTCTTTGTTTTTGTTTTCCTGCTTTTCTGCGCCCTTGCTTACCCGGTACTGCTGGTGATCTTTCTCGTTGGTTTATTTACTGACACACCGATGGATATTGCGCGCCTGCTGCTGGTACCCATGTTGCTGTTCCTGCTCTTCGCGCTCATCGGGACGGTGCTTTATTATTTTACACGAAGGTTGCCGAAGTAAAAATGTAAAAGTTGAATGCTAAATAATGGCTACTCCCCATGCGCATTTTCTACTGAATAACTGATGTATCATGGTGTGATTTTTACATTTTACATTTTACATTTGAAAAAATCGACCAAAGCATCTACGGAGGAGGCGCGGCGCGCACAGCAACATATCGCTTAGAATTGCCTGACAATGGGGCTAAGTGTTGAGTCTTGAGACTGTGCATTTCAACAACGTTTTACATTTTACATTTTTCATTTTTCATTTCACTCAACACCCAACATTCAACATTCAACATTTGTGTTCGTACCTTTGCACACATGAACCTCGAATACAAGCATTTACTGCCTGAAGACTTTGACCCGGGGAGCCGTGTGTGGATCTACCAGGCCAGCCGCTTATTTACCATGGGCGAAGCACTGGAGATGGAAGACCTG
>DASUVB010000471.1:0-5135 GCA_036373835.1 Flavisolibacter sp.
GTATCGCGCAGCCGCTGTTTCGCCAGCTCTACCAGCTTGTATTCCATCATGCCGCCACCAATTGATCCTTCCATTAGGCCTCCCGGAGTTACCGCCATCATGAAGCCCTGCCGGCCCGGGCTGCTCCCGGTGCTGTCTACAACGTACAGCAGCATCACTGGTTGATCATTTTTTATGCATTCGGCGATCATCCGCCACACCCTGAGCTGGTTGTTCATCTGGCATCCTTTTTCTGTAAATCTGTAGCGTCATCGGGTTTCATTGCATCGTACAGGTGCATCAGCACCTTTTCCGCTGTCATGGGTGCTGAATAAGGAATTCGGGCTCCGGGGTTGAATGACCTGATGGCGTTGCGGAGCGCAAAGTAGGCCCCGATCCCGTACAGTAACGGTGGCTCGCCCACAGCCTTTGACTGGAAGATCGCGAAGTTGTCTGCTGCAGGTTTCAGCGGGTGGATGGTGATCTCGGCGGGCGCTGAATACAGGTCAGGCACCTTGTATGTGGATAATGCATTCGACAGCAGCTTCCCTTCGTCATCATACAGCAGCTCTTCCATCGTCATCCAGCCAATGCCCTGGACCACGCCGCCCTCCATTTGTCCCCTGTCGACCAGCGTATTCATGCTTTTGCCAAAATCGTGAACAATTTTTACGGAGTCGAATGCATAGGTTCCTCTCAGGCAATCCACCGTAACGGTGATCGCGGCTGTTCCGTACACGTGATAAGCGAATGGATGTCCTTTTTCTTTTTTGAGGTCGAAATGGATACCCGGCGGCGTATAATGCGCGTGCTCTGACAAGCTGATGCGTTTGTAGTAGGTATTCACAACGAGTGTCTGCCAGGTCCATGTAGTTTTTTCGTCGCGCGCATACACGTACCCGTCCCTTATCGTGATATGCTTCGCCTCAGTTTTGAACTCTTCGGCTGCTACTGCTTTCAGCCTGTCGAGAATCGCAAGGCATGCAATTTCAACAGCCTTCCCGTTAAGATCCGCCGTGGCGCTGGCGGCAGAAGGAGATGTGTTTGCAATCCGGAAGGTGCTTGTCGTATGAACTTTAACAGCGGCAGGATCGAGCTGGAAACAGGTGGCTGCCACCTGCAGGATCTTTGTGTTGACGCCCTGTCCCATTTCAACGGCACCGGTGCTCACGCTCACGCTTCCGTCCATGTACACATGCACAAGAGCTCTTCCCTGGTTCATCATGGTCTTCGTGAACGAAATGCCAAAGCAGATCGGCATCATGGCGATGCCCTTCTTCACGAGAAAATTTTTGCGGTTGAATGCTTCTGCTTCCTGCTGCATCTGGTCAAAGTTGTACAATTTCTCCGCCTTCTTCCAGCTTCGTGCAGCCTCGCTTTCGGACTTCTGGCCGTAAGGAAATTCCTCTCCCGGTTCCATCAGGTTCTTCTTCTGGATCTTTGACGCCGGTACATTCAATGCTTCTGCCGCCATAGCGATGGCCGCTTCGATCACGAACATGCCCTGTGGTCCCCCGAAGCCGCGGAACGCAGTATTCGAAGGCAGGTTGGTGCGGCAGCTGTACGCAGTGGCGGTAACGTTCGGAACATAGTAAGCATTAGTGCAGTGAAACAGGGTGCGCTCCATCACTGCCGGCGACAGGTCCGCAGAAGCGCCGGCATTCTGGTAAAACGTCGCCTCGTATGCCAGGATCTTCAGGTTGTTGTCAAGGCCGATCCTGAAGTCAGATGAATACGGATGCCGCTTGCCGGTCATGCGCATATCATCCATGCGGTGCAATGCCAGCTTCACCGGCCGGTTGAGGTGGAATGCTGCCAGCGCGCACAGCACCCCCCACGCTGTTGCCTGGTCTTCTTTTCCCCCGAAGCCGCCGCCCAGGCGTGTTACGTCCACTTCGATGCGGTGCATGGGAACGCCCAGCACCCGTGAACAATGCCGCTGGACTGCCGTGGGACCCTGCGTGGATGAATAGATCCGGATGATGCCGTGTTCCTGCGGAACCGCATAGGCACCCTGTGTTTCAATATACAGGTGTTCCTGCCCGTTAGTATCTGCCGTACCTTCAAAAATGTGCTTGCATTTTTTCCAGGCTTTCGCGGTGTCCCCCAGAACGAAGGTGCGGGGCGGGATGATCAGGTGTCCCTGCTGCATCGCTACCCTGGGATCGGTGATCACCGGCAGTGGATCGATGTCTGCTTTTATCTTTCGTACGGCTTCCCGCGCAGCGTCTTCCGACACGGCCACGACGAATGCCACCGGCATGCCGCGGAAATGCACCTCCTGTTCCGCGAGCAGCGGTTCATCAGGGACAATACCGCCGATCTGGTTCTCGCCGGGAATGTCAGCGGCCGTAAAGACCCGCACCACACCGGGCGTGTTGATCGCGTCGGCCACATGAATTTGCCGGATGATGCCATGTGCTACGGGTGAATCATAAACGGCGCCATATAATGTTCCGTTTACAACAGTTATGTCATCGAGGTATACGGATTCGCCGCGAAGGTGATTTGCAGCATCTATGTTCTGTATATCCGGGATGTGTTGCATAGGATCAGGCGGGTTTGGTTAATGTTACCAGTTCTTCGGCTTTCAGCCCCGGGAACAGCTCCAGGAAATGTGCCTTCACCAGCTGTGTCAGCAGCAGGCGCTTGTACGCGGCGGATCCCCGCGCATCACTTATGGGCGAGATTTCACCCGGCAACAGGTTACACAACTCCCTGATCAGGCTGGCCGAAATTTTCTTTCCCTGCAGGAACGCCGAGGCGTTTGCCAGGTACGCGGGAACAGGGCCCACACCCCCGGCTGATAGGTCGGCATGGGCGATCGTACCATCCCGCATCACCAGCCGCAATGCGGTATTGACACTGGCAATATCCAGGTGCGTACGCTTGCTGACCTTTTCAAAGTTGAACAGCGTGTCCTTGTCGGGCAGCACGAATTGGATTGAACGGATCGTTTCATCCGGGGCCTTGTCGAGTATTTTGTATCCTTTGTAAAATTTGCGCAGCGGCACTGTTCTTTCCCCCTGTGCTCCCTCGAGCACCAGCTGTCCATCGAGTGCGAGGAAAAAAATGGTAAGATCACCGATCGGCGATGCGTTTACAAAATTGCCCGCGACGGTTGCCATGTTGCGGATCGGCGTGGAGGAAACCAGCTTCATGAAGCGATTCAGGTGCGGAAAATGATCCTGCATTACGCGACTTTCCCGTATATCGGTCACCGTTACGGCCGGGCCTAAAACGCAGACGCTGCCGTCGCTTTCGATGCGCCGCGACTCCGGCCGGTCGGGGATAAAGTGCGGGTGCATGTTTTTGATCTCTTCATGCTTCTGCACGTACACATCGGTGCCACCGGCGATCACGATATTTTTTTCTGCTGGTGATGCCGGGGTGGCTGCCGGGAGGTTGACCAGCCGTTCCCGGATGTGCCGGAAGTAAGGCGGTACTATTTTATGCGACGTTACGAATTCGATGGCCTCCTTTTCATTTTTTCCCACCAGCATCAGGCTGATCTTGTGTGCCGCCCGTTCGATGGACTTGTAGCCGGTGCAGCGACAGATGTTTCCATCGATCGCGGCTGGTATGGAAAAGGCGTCGTGATCCGAAAGGCAGAAGCCTGCAAGTGACACCACGAAACCCGGCGTGCAGAATCCGCACTGCGTGGCTCCCTCATCTGCCATGGCCTGCTGGATCGGGTTCAGTGCGCCGCCCGGCATGTTGAGACCTTCTATGGTCACAATATGCTTGCCCTGTGCATTTGCAAGCGGCATCAGGCAGGAAGTGGCTGAGCTGTAATGCAGGTGGCCGTCGCGCAGCGAGCCTGTAAGCACCGTGCAAGCACCACAATCGCCTTCCCTGCAGCCGATCTTCGTCCCGGTCAGGTGCTGGTGGTAACGGATGAAGTCAAGCAGGGTAGTAGCCGGGGGCAGGGTAGCAGCAATTTCCGTTTCGTTCAGGATGAAGTGTATCAAATTATTTTCCTCGTGCAATTAAAGTTAGTATAATTGAAATAATGGAACAGGCAGGCGTGACACACGCTTTGTATTACCGGCTGGTTGCGCTATGGGTGGTTTGCGAAGCCTTCCTCGGTGGGATCATCCATGGATTCAGGCTTCCCGTCTCCGGCCTGGTGGTAGGAAGCAGCGCGGTAGTGTGCATTGCGCTGATCGCCGCATTTGTTCCGGTTCGCGGCGCCATCATCCGGGCTACCCTTATCGTAGCGGTCTTTAAAATGCTTTTGAGCCCACACGCTCCATTTCCGGCATACGTCGCGGTTTTTTTCCAGGGCATTGCCGGTGAGCTGATATTCATGAACCGAAGGTCGTATAAGGTGTCGTGCTTTTTATTTGCCGTTGCTGCACTGATGGAATCCGGCCTGCAGCGCGTGCTGCTGATGACCGTTTTATATGGAACCGATCTGTGGCTGGCCCTGGATGAACTCGGAGCAAGGATCACGGGAAGGGCAACTTCCTTCAGCAATTATATTATCGGCATCTACCTGTTCGTGCACCTGCTGGCGGGAACACTCATTGGCTGGTTCTGCTCAGCATTGCCAGGCCGTGCCAGGATGTGGCGAAGCATGCACCAGGCACATGATGCAGGCCAGGGTTTCGAGGCAGTTCCGCGGAACGGCAGCAAAAAAAAGATCCACTTCATTTTATTTGTCGCCTGGTCTGTTATTGTCGCACTCCTGCTCCAGGCAGAATTACAACCCGGCCAGGCGTGGATCCCGCGGCATGTTTCCATGCGCATCCTTGTAAGGTCTGTCGTTTTTGTGCTGACATGGTACCTGTTCATCAATCCTTTGCTGTTGTACCTCGTCAGGAAATTCCTGCATAACAGGAGCAGAGGCCTCAGCACCGTGATTGCGCAGATCTCGGCACTCGTGCCACAGACAAGGGCCATGGTATCGCAAAGCTGGGCGCAGGCTGCCGGTGCGAAAGGATTGTTACGTATCCGGCTCTTCGCACAATTCGTTCTGATCAAAACCATCTCGGATGAAAGTATACCTGCTTACAGGAGCAGTGGGATCCGGTAAAACCACGTCGCTGCTGCACTGGTCAGAAAAACGAAAACACGTGGCAGGCATACTGTCCCCCGTGATCAATGGGGAGCGCATGTTCATGAACATCCGGACAGGAGCGTTGTTCCCAATG
>DASUVB010000472.1:0-3518 GCA_036373835.1 Flavisolibacter sp.
ATCGCTGAGTGGCACGCGCATTCCCAAGGTGGTGCTTCCCAGGTACAGGGACTGGGGCGACATCCTTAAATGGCAGTTGCAGGAAAATATTCCCGGCCGTTTCCCATACACGTCCGGCGTGTTTGAACTGAAGCGTGAAGGTGAGGATCCCACGAGGATGTTCGCCGGTGAAGGTGGCCCCGAGCGCACCAACAAGCGCTTTCACTATGTATCGGAAGGACAGCCTGCAAAGCGGTTGTCGACGGCGTTCGACAGTGTCACGCTGTACGGAGAAGACCCCGCCTATCGCCCCGACATTTACGGCAAGATCGGCAACAGCGGTGTAAGCATCGCCACTGTGGATGATGCGAAAAAATTGTACAGCGGCTTTGACCTTTGTGACCCGAAAACCTCGGTGTCCATGACCATCAACGGCCCGGCGCCGATGCTGCTCGCGTTCTTTATGAATGCCGCCATTGACCAGCAGTGCGAAAAGTGGCTAGAGGCAAACAGTAAATGGAACCTTGCAGATGAGGCGTTCCGCAGAAAATACGGCAGCACGCCACGCCCGGTTTATTACAATCCTTCTTCACCCGAACGCCTGCCCCATGGGAACAATGGCCTGGGCCTGCGTCTGCTGGGACTCAGTGGCAGCGAAGTATTGCCTGCAGAAATATATGCGCAACTGAGGGCGGAAGCGCTGATGCAGGTGCGGGGCACCGTGCAGGCCGACATCCTGAAGGAGGACCAGGCACAGAACACCTGTATCTTCTCCACTGAATTTGCCCTGAAGCTGATGGGCGACGTGCAGCAATATTTCATCGACAATGGGGTGCGCAATTTTTACAGTGTTTCCATATCCGGGTATCACATAGCCGAAGCCGGCGCCAACCCGATCACGCAGCTGGCATTCACACTTGCGAATGGCTTCACGTACGTGGAATATTACCTGAGCCGGGGCATGAACATCGATGACTTCGCGCCCAACCTTTCTTTTTTCTTCTCGAACGGGATGGATCCGGAATACAGTGTCATCGGGCGTGTAGCACGCCGTATCTGGGCCAAGGCCATGAAACACAAGTACAAGGCCAATGAAAGATCGCAGAAGCTGAAATACCACATCCAGACTTCCGGCCGTTCGCTGCATGCGCAGGAGATCGATTTCAATGACATCCGCACTACCCTGCAGGCCCTGTACGCGATTTATGATAACTGCAATTCGCTCCATACCAATGCATATGACGAGGCCATCACCACGCCGACCGAAGAAAGCGTTCGCCGCGCGATGGCCATCCAGCTGATCATCAACCGGGAGCTGGGTTCTGCCAAGACAGAGAACTTCATCCAGGGCAGCTTTGCCATTGAAGAACTCACGGAGCTGGTGGAGGAAGCAGTGCTGGCAGAATTCGACCGGATCACGGAACGCGGGGGTGTGCTCGGTGCGATGGAACGCATGTACCAGCGCAACAAGATCCAGGAAGAAAGCCTGTATTACGAACACCAGAAGCATACAGGCGAACTGCCGCTCGTTGGGGTGAACACGTTCCTGAATAAGAACGGCAGCCCCACCATCCTGCCCAATGAAGTGATCCGGTCTACGAAGGAGGAAAAGGAACAGCAGATCCACAATCTCCAGGCATTCTGGAAGCGGAACGAGGCGCAAAGCAGCGAAGCGCTCCAGCGGCTTAAGGACGCTGCGGTCAATAATGACAACCTTTTCGCGGAACTGATGGAAACGGTGAAGTATTGTTCGCTGGGCCAGATCACGCATGCCCTGTACGAGGTTGGCGGACAGTACCGTCGAAGCATGTAGCTGAAAGCCTTACCGGGAGCGGGTTCCATTTCCACCGGGGAAAATGTGGTTTTTGCCGCCTGATTCGGCCATTCATCGAAGGATTGACGGGTGCTTTCCACGCTGCCCTACTTTTACTGCAGAAGCCCGTTTTTAATTCCGATATTTAAGAATAACCACCTGATTCGCCCAAACTTAAAAGGGCAGCCAAAACGAACAGCCACCTGCAGGTGGCTTTTTTGTGCAGTCATTGTCTGTACTGAACTTTCTTCCTACCTTTTCAAAAAACCTGATGGCCCAGACCAGAAAAAAACATCCGAAGGCACCGCCACGCAATCCCGGCAGGGAGGCAAGACAGAAAACCAGGGGACGCATCATCTGGGCGCTTCTTTTTGCAATCTTTGGTTTTACCATTGGCGTTGTTTCAACTGAGGATAATTATTTCGTTCCCGCCCTCGCGCTGGTTGCAGGCGCCGTCGCCGGCTATTTTGTGGGAAGGGCGATCGACCGTGACACTGCACGGTGATGCTTTCGCCGCGGGGACTTAATTTTACGGCAACCGACTCCATATGAGCATTCGCATCCTGATCACCGGGGGAACATTTGACAAGGAATATAATGAGCTGACCGGCCAGCTTTATTTTAAAGATTCACACCTGCCCGAGATGCTGGAACTCGGCAGGAACCTGGTGACCGTCGAGATCAGGACACTCATGATGGTGGACAGCCTGGAGATGACCGATACCGATCGCGAACTGATCGCAGAACACTGCCTGAAAAGTCCCGAAAACCAGATCATCATCACGCATGGAACCGACACCATGTCGGATACGGCCCAGGTGCTGGCTAAAAAGATCTCCGGGAAAACGATCGTACTCACCGGCGCGATGGTGCCGTACAAATTCGGTTCCTCAGACGGTTTATTCAACCTCGGGAGCGCCATGGCTTTTGTACAAACGCTGACGCCCGGTGTTTACGTGGTGATGAATGGCCGCTACTTTACCGCCACCAATGTGCGCAAGAACCGCGAGACCGGTGAATTTGAAGAGCTGCATTCCCGTCATTAGAACAGCCGCAACTTCACGCACCTTGATTTTTGAAGTGTTCTTGCGTCACTGAAAATCGTCCTTCCACCATAATTCCAGGTGTATGCACAGAGACCGCGGCGCCGTGTACGTTGCGCTGTTCGTGCCTGCATCGTCATTCCTGGGTGCGTTCAACCATATTTCACCTGGCATTCGGGACAGAAAAAAGTACGGCGGTTGGTGTTGCCCAGGTACTCTTTTATAATTTTTGCGCCGTCACGGCTGCAGGTCTTTTTGGTGTGTGCAAGCCAGTGCTTTCTGAGGGTATATTCCTTCTTCCATTCGAGGAAATCAAAGCTGTAGTTCCGGGCTTCCCGGATCAGCTCCGTCAGTTTCCGCGGCGGCAATGCACCGGCATGGGTAGCGGGGTGCACCCGTATCCGGAAGAGCACTTCGTTCTTGATGATGTTCCCGACACCTGAAAAAATATTCTGGTCAAGAAGAATATCCGTCACCATGGTTTCCGGCATCGCCCTGATCTTTTTCCGCGCAGCCTTCGGGTCCCAGGCATCACTCATCACATCAGCCGACCAGTCGTACACTTCATCCAGGGGTTCCTCAATGAACCGCACCGCGCAGGAGTACAGGTTGATCTCCCCGTTGGTAAACTTCATGTGCAGCCGCGGGGCCGCTTCCTTTGTTTCGTTGATCCGGTAGGTGCC
>DASUVB010000473.1:0-5692 GCA_036373835.1 Flavisolibacter sp.
GATCCTGGTGACGGTTCATCCAGTACACCATCAGCTTGTCGTCGGACTGGGTCCATTTGATCCGTGGAATATAGATGTCACCCTGTTCGTACATGGCCTTAACATCACTGGCCGTATTGACATTGTAGATATGGATCTCCACGGTGGAATTGCCTTCCCCGGCCTTGGGATACTTATAGCTGTATTCCTTGTTATAGGCATTGTCGAAAACCGTAAACGAGTATTCCTTCACATTGGTCTCGTCAAAACGGTAATACGCGATATAATTCCCGTTGGGGCTCCACTCGTAAGCTCTTGAAAATTCGAACTCCTCTTCGTATACCCAGTCGCAGTTGCCATTGATGATGTAGTTCCATTTACCATCTGTTGTAACGGGTGTCACTTTCGAGGAAGCAATATCATACACGTACAGGTTGTTGTCGAAAACGTAGGCGATCTTACTTCCGTCGGGAGAGAAGGTCGGATGCAGGATCTTCCCGTTGTTCAGAAGCACGGCTTTTTTGGTGGCTACGTCGTAGATGTAAACGGTAGACCTGGAAGAGCGCCGGTAGATCGGTTCACGGCCGTTGAAAAACAGGATCCGTTTCCTGTCTGCGCTAATCTCGTAATCGCGTGTTTCGATCTTTTTCCCGGCGGCGTCCACGACAGCCTCGGGGTCGAACAGCTTCTCATCGGAATCGCTGCTGAAACCGGGGACAAACTCGCCCCGGAAGGTGCCTTTTTTATAAATGTCCTCAAGGGTGATCTTTTTCGTCTGTGCCAGTGTAAGCAGGGGCAGGAAAAAGACAAGCAACAATATGCTTCTCATGCGTATGTTTTTATCGGGTAAATGTATGGCATTGGGGATGAAAAATCCTGCCGGTCATGGAATTTGCGGTGTTGCAGTCTTTCAATGCGCGATGCTTAATAGTCCGGCTGCGATCAGCGCTCACAGGGTCACACGCCGGGGCTGGTTCATAGCCTGGTGCAGGCTTTCATCGCGCTGGTCCTGTTCCTGCAGTTGGCACGCGCCCGTTTTCCGACGGGTTTACAAAGATTGTGGCTTGAGCAGGAATACTGCAGGTGCCGTTGCCGCTGCTGACTGCCTTTTTTTGACCGGTACGTGGCGAACGCAAACCTGAAACAAACCTGCAACCGCTTTGAGCCGGAGTCACATACGGCATCCATCATTATGTGTTGCCCATGATGATGATCTTTGTGCTCCTGTATTTCCTGAAAAAGGGTGGGCGCAGGACCGCATCGCGTGATCATTATTTTGCAGGAAGACCCTGTAGTTCCAGCTGCTGCCACTCGGATCCGGGTGCAAACCACCAGATCGAGTTATCGGCCATCAACGCCACCAGGCGCATTTTCTCCATCATCTGCCCGGGAAATTTTACATAAACTGAAATGTCAATGATTTTCCGGTCTTTTGGCAGGCCGGTTGTTTCGATCTTTTCCCATCCCTTGCTCTCAGTGGCAAACCAGAATATATTACCATCACCCGTCAGCAGGATAAGCCGGGTATCGGTGCCCACCATGCCGGTCTTCTGATATGATTCAATGTCCAGGATCTCTGTGCCGGCGGGAAGGCCTTTTTTTGTCACTTCAGCCCACGGTTTGGTGGTGTTCGACCACCACATGGTATTATCCGAAAGCAGTGTCAGGACACGCGTTTCGCTGGTTCCTTTGCTGTAGGAAATTATTTTTTTCACGGACTGGCCATTTGCATTCAGGCCACAGAGAAGAACGATCGCCAGAACGAGGTTTTGGAGTTTCATCAGTAGTTAGTTTTAAATCCAAGATAAGGTTTTCCCGCACGCACAGGAAGCGGGCACAAAAAAAGCAGTGAAACCACTGCTTTCCGGATTTATTTAAAATGTTTATCGTGCTTCCGCCATGTCGGGGATCACTTCGGCCTTATACGCACCCTGGTCCAGCTTCTTCTTGGTTTCTTCAAAAGCTTTCAGCGTTTCCTCGATGTCTTTGTCGGTATGTGCTGCAGTCGGAATCAGGCGGTAGATGATGTGACCTTTTGGGATGACGGGATATACAACTACTGAAGCGAATACCCCATAGTTCTCGCGCAGGTCCATGACCATGGCCGTTGCTTCTTCCACACCGCCCTTCATATACACCGGCGTAACCGGCGTATCGGTCTTACCGATGTCAAAGCCGCGATCTTTCAGGCCCTTTTGCAGCTTCAGCGCGTTTTCCCACAGCTTGTTCTTCAGCTCCGGGCGCGTGCGCAACAACTCCAGCCTTTTCAGGTTGCCGACAACCAGCGGCATGGGAAGGCTTTTCGCGAAAATCTGGCTCCGGATATTCCAGCGGATATAATCAATCACCCCACGATCACCAGCAATGAAGGCACCGATAGACGCCATGGATTTGGCGAAGGTGGAAAAATAAAGGTCTATCTGGTCCTGCACACCCTGTGCCTCACCGGCACCGGCGCCTGTTTCCCCAAGCGTACCGAAACCGTGCGCGTCATCCACCAGGAGGCGGAACTGGTATTTATCTTTCAGTGCTGCAATTTCTTTCAGCTTTCCCTGGTCACCGGCCATTCCAAAAACGCCTTCCGTAATGAGCAGGATGCCGCCGGTTCCCTGCTTTTCAATGAGTGAAGTGGCTCGCTGTAACTGCTTTTCACAGTCTTCCACGTCGTTGTGCTTGTACACATAGCGGTGGCCGGCATGCAGGCGAACGCCATCGATTATGCAGGCATGGCTTTCCGAGTCGTATACGATCACGTCATGGCGGCTGCACAATACATCGATGATGCTGACCATGCCCTGGTAACCATAGTTCAACAGGCAGGCGTCTTCCTTGTGTTCAAAGGCTGCAAGCTCTTTTTCCAGCTTTTCGTGCAAAGTGGTATTGCCACTCATCATACGCGCGCCCATTGGTGTGGCCAGGCCATATTGTTTAGCGCCTTCTGCATCCGCTTTGCGAACCTCCGGGTGGTTGGCCAGACCGAGGTAATTATTCAGGCTCCATACAATAACATCATTGCCGCGGAATTTCATCCGCGCCCCGATCTCGCCCTCCAGTTTAGGGAATGCAAAATACCCGTATGCTCTTTCGCGGTGCTGGCCGATCGGGCCATAGTTTTTCATAAGACGTTCAAAAAGATCTGCCATAAGTGGTTTAAGTTTTGTTTCACGCTATGAAAGCCGCTGCAACACGGGCTTTCATTCAACGGCATGGTTGCTTAAGAATGGCGCAAAAATAGGAAATTCAGGCGATTCGGGTGTTTTACAGGCATGCCTTCCTGCATATCAATATGCTGTCATTGTTGTGACAAATCTTTCATGCCAATGCGGTGCGTGCCAGAATTCAGTTCAAAGGGCCCGTTCTGTTATTTTTGCACCATCCGTAATCAGGTAACATGAAAGCATTGAAACACGTCATTTTAGGGTTTATTGTCCTTTTCCCACTGTGTCTTTTCAGCCAGCAGCCTGCACGACCGAAGCTGGTTGTAGGCATTGTAGTTGACCAGATGCGCTGGGATTATCTCTACCGCTTCAGCGACCGTTACGGCCAGGGAGGCTTCCGCAGGCTGCAACGGGAAGGATTCACCTGTGACAACACGTGGATCCCATACCTGCCAACTGTAACCGCGCCGGGACATGCCTGCATTTATACGGGAAGCGTGCCGGCGCTGCATGGCATTATGGGCAATAACTGGTACGAACCCTCTCAGCGCAGAACTGTATACTGCGTCGGTGACACTGCTGTGCAATCCGTGGGAACTACATCTGCCGAGGGACATATGTCGCCACGCAACCTCTGGAGCTCCACCATCACGGATGAACTGAAGCTTGCATCCAACTTCAGGAGCAGGATCATTTCCATTGCACTGAAGGACCGTGGCGCCGTGCTGCCGGCCGGTCACGGGGCTGATGGAGCGTTCTGGTTTGATAATGCCTCGGGCAGCTGGATCTCCAGCACCTGGTACATGAGCGAATTGCCCGCATGGATGCAGCGCATCAACGCGAAGCAGCTTCCACACCGGTATATGCAGCAGGACTGGAACACGCTGTACCCTTCGCACACCTACCGCCAGAGCATGGCAGACAGCAGCGCTTTCGAAGGAAGGATGACCGACGGTGTAACATTCCCGCACCGCCTGTCGCATGCCCGGGCGGATCAGCGCTACGAACATTTCCGCTCAACACCTTTTGCAGCGACCTACACTTTTGAAACAGCAATGGAGGCGATCCGGTCGGAACAAATGGGGAAGGACAGCACCTGTGATTTCCTGGCGTTAAGCATATCGTCTACTGATTATGCGGGTCATAAGTTCGGACCCAATTCGGTTGAAGTGGAAGACAGCTACCTGCGGCTGGATCGTGACGTGGCGCGATTCCTTGAATTCCTGGACAAAAGCGTCGGCAGGGGACAATACCTCGTGTTCCTGAGCTCGGACCACGGTGCAGCTAATAATGCGCCGCTGCTGAAGCAGTATCGAATGACCGGCGACATACTTGACATGGGGCGGCTGCGCGTGCGGCTGAACGACAGCTTATCCAGGTATTTTGGCAGCCGCCACCTGGTCGCAACTGTCATCAATCACCAGGTGTACCTGGACCACCGTGCTGCCGTGGAAAATAACATCGACCGCGCTGCCGTACTGCAATACATCCGCAAGTTTTTGCTGGCACAACCGGGGATAGCATTTGTTACCGAACCCGGAAAGGATGACCTGTCATTGCCCGAACACCTGCGCATGGTGCTGGGCAACAGCTACAACCAGAAACGCAGCGGCGACCTCCAGTATCATTTGATGCCACAATGGTTTGAATCACGGACCACGGGCACGACGCACAGCACCTGGAACCCGTACGATGCACGCATCCCGCTGATCTGGTTTGGATGGAAAATTCCTGCCGGCAAAACCTCGAGGCAGGTTTATATGACGGATATCGCGCCAACGCTGGCTGCCCTGCTGCACATTCCCACGCCCAATGCCGCGATCGGGCAGGTCATCACGGAAGTAGTGCGATAACTGCTATCCGGTTTTTCGCAATATCGTGGAGACGCGGGTGATGTGGTGATCATCATGCTCCGCTACGAAGAACAACGAATCCACCAGTCGCATGGGCTGTCCCAGTCTTGGATGCTGTGATACCTGTTCCAGGTCATGCATGTTAAAGCCGTAAATGGTTTCCAGCATGCGCTGCCGTTCCGCAATGAACTGTTGCAACAACTGGTCAAGGGACTTGCGGTTGTGAAAGGCAGATTCTGTTTTGGCATTAGCCATGTCAGCTGCCGAGAGAACAGCCTTCCGGTCCCGGAAATCCTGTAACCGCTTCCACCATAATTCCTCCATGTCGTACAGGTGTCCCACGTGTTCCTTTACGGACCACCCGGTCGTCCTGTTGCTGCAAAAGACATCATCGGCATCCAACAACAGCCGTTGCAGGCGGAACAGGGAACCTTCCAGGCGACTGAAGATGACAGGGAACAGGCCAACGGGAAAATCAAAGCGGAACGTGCGTTCGATCCATGGTGTTTGCGCGATCATACAACAAGTTACAATGATTTGCGAATCCATTGCTGCAGGTACGTGGCATTGTTGATGGCTGCGCGGGTGGCTGTGTTGTTGAAGTACACGAACGAGGTGCTTACCCGGTTGTTGCTGCGGATGGTGCGCGCAGTCTGTTCAACGAATGCATCTTCGTACTGCGAATAATAAAGTTTGGGTATG
>DASUVB010000474.1:0-2484 GCA_036373835.1 Flavisolibacter sp.
GGAGAAAGCCGCAGGCATTCGCGCAACGCTGCTGACCATCCGCATGAATAAAAAAGATCCGATGAGCGTTTCAATGGACCCGAAAACGGATATCCGAAATAAAACAGTCATCGTGGTAGACGATGTCGCCAATACCGGGCGCACGATCATGTATGCCCTGAAGCCTTTCCTGGATGGCTACCCCAAGAAAGTACAGACCCTGGTGCTGGTGGAGCGCAGTCACAAATTATTCCCGGTGCAGACTGACTACGCCGGTCTGTCCATAGCAACCACGCTGCAGGAGCACATCACCGTGGAAACCGAAGGCAATTCCATCACTGGCGCGTGGCTGTATTAAGGGCACTGGTATTTGTACGAAATGTACGGGAAGCCACCCATATCGATCGATGTGATCTTATTCGTGGAATCGAGACCATAATCCACCGGGTAATCAAATGAGCCATACATGTTCGAATTGATCACATTGTTCGCGCTGTAGTAATAGGCAAAATGCGGTTCCAGTCCTGTGTACAGCTGCAACTGGGGTTCATGCAGGAAGAAATTCGGGTGCACTACCCTGAAATAATTCGGATTAGTGTCGTACTGGTACAGGATACTGTCGACAGGCTGGCCCATGTCCAGATATACGATCTTATCAATATTGTTTGCGCCATTCCACACAACATTCACTTTCATGGTATCCACATAATTCACGCCCCATAGTGTGTAGTAATCCAGGTACGTCAGGTTTGACATTTTACCGTTCTGGTAGTGGAAGAGGATCCTGTTGTGGATCGTATCGGCCCACTGGCCCGAATAATCGTACCGCACCAGTTCTGAAATGGTATTTCCTGAACTGTAGTACACGGAATCAATATACCACAGGTCGTTGGCCATGTTATCATGATAGGTCCTTTTTACGATCCTGTCACCACTATAGAAATAAGTGTAGTAGCCATCCATGTTCTCCACCTTGATCAGCTTATTGTTGACATCATAGAAATAGGTAGCGCTGTCGTTGACGCCGCCACCCCCATAGTAATTGCTGGACGCTATCCTGCATTGCTGCGCCTGGTTGATGATGCTATTGACGTCCTGCTGGCAGGAAAAAAGGATCACACCCGCAAGGACGAAAAAGGTCAGAAGGTATTTTCTCATAAACGAAGTTTAGACAGGTTAGACACCGTGGAAGACAAAACGTAACCAGCACGCTGCTCTTCAATGCCGAATATATTAAAAAACAATTGCCTTCAGGCGTACCTTCCCGGAAGAAAATTCCAATGCGGGGGCAGGAAATTTTAGGATCGAAATCATGGAAAAAGCACGCTGTAATAATTTATTCCGTGTCGGTATGCGTGTCAGGTCAATATCGGGTGCCAGGTACCATTGCCGGTAGCGTTGTATATCACGACGGTCGAACAGCAGAACGCCATTTTTATCGTACGCCAGGTTCTCCCTTCCACCGAACATGCCGGCGGCTCCGTAACCTGCGGAAATATTCAACCATGCCGGCAGCGCCGAGCGGGGGAAAAAGGATCGGAGGTTCATGCTCAGCCAGTAGGTCTGCGCGTTATAATCCTTGAGGAGTCGTTCCGGCAGGCTGCTGCCAAAAAGCTCCTTTGCGCGGCTGCGCAGCGAAGGTTCGTAACTGGTGTGGTGCGCGGAAAATTTCAGGGATAGCCGTTGTTCCTTCCACGCCAGCTCCTGTACGGCAAACAGCGCAGCACCCCCAATATCAGCACCTGCGTCAGCCCAGCTCCAGCCCCATTCCGCCGAGCGTCCATCCAGGTATTCAATCGATAACAGGAAGGCAAGGCTGGTACCGGTTCCGAGGAGCATGGCATTGTGGCGCGGTACGCCGGCCCATTGCCACAGTGAGGTGAGCTCACGGCTGATGCTGTATGCCGTCCATGCATGCCCGACTTTATCGACCTGCAGCCATTCTGAAGCATCGTCAAAGCTGTGGAATGATGATCGGGGGTAGTCCTTGTACCACGCTTCCTGCAATAACACAAATGTTCCTGCAGTTACCGCTGCGGAGGTACCTCCAATGATCCACCGCCGCTTGTGATAATCCGGAGGTGATGCAGGATTTATGGCAGCAACAGACGCCGTGTCCTGTGCAGCACCGGAAAGGGACAGGAAAATCAGCAGGATGCTCAGCGGTTTTGACACGGATCAAATGTACGACTCTTAACTTCGCAGCACTGAAACCCACACTATGGCAGAAATGAAAGAGGCAGTACAGCAACGCGTGAATGCATGGCTCAATGGCGCTTTTGATGAAGACGTGAAACAGGAGATCCGTACGCTGCAGCAGCAGAACGAGGCAGAGCTGAACGATGCCTTTTACCGCACGCTTGAATTTGGTACCGGAGGACTGCGCGGGATCATGGGGGCGGGTACCAACCGCATGAACCGGTATACCGTTGGAATGGCGACCCAGGGGTACGCGAACTACCTGAAGAAAAGCTTTCCCGGCGCGGAGATCCGCGTGGCAGTGGC
>DASUVB010000475.1:0-8998 GCA_036373835.1 Flavisolibacter sp.
GAGCTCGGTCGTGCCGGCGTGGAATACACAATTGTACCTGAACATCTGGGTCGTAAATTTTGGCAATAGCGGCGTCCTGGGTTATTCGATGCTGCCCGGCTCATTCGCTCCCGGCGACGGCCGTGCAGGCTTCGTGGTAGACTACCGGGCATTTGGCTCAAACGCTCCCTATCTTTTCTCCGGCATTAACCAGGGAAAGACCGCCGTTCACGAGATCGGCCACTATTTCAACCTGCTGCACCCGTGGGGCGATAATAATTCAGGCAATCCCACATGCACATTGGATGATGGTTGCTCCGACACACCATTGTCGAGCGGTCCCAATGGCGGATGTCCCAGCGGGCCCGTAACCAATTCCTGCTCACCTACCGCACCCGGTATCATGTGGCAGAACCATATGGATTATTCTGATGATGCCTGCATGGTATTGTTTACCGCCCAGCAGACGGCGCGGATGGAAACAGCGCTGATCAACGCCCCGGACCGCAACACCCTGCTGAGTTCCAACGGCTGCTCCCCTGCGGTTGCCCCGCCGAACGATGCCAGCATTGACGCGATCATCACCCCTGCTTCTGGAAGCGCCACCTGCTCCACCTCGGTAGCACCCGTGGTGCGACTGAAAAATATTGGCAGCAACACCCTTACTTCTGCCACGATAACGGTAAGCATTAACGGGGCACCGCAGGCGCCGTACCTGTGGACCGGGAGCCTGGCTCAGAATGCCACCACCGACATCACGTTGCCTTCCATAACACTGCCAACCGGCACCAACAACATCACCGTTACCAGTTCGCTGCCCAATGGGGCGACCGACGGCGACCCGACGAACGACAGCAAAACGGCGCAGGTAACACTGGCAACCGCAACCAGCCTGCCGCTGACAGAAACCTTTGAATCGCCGGCCTTCCCTGCCAACCAGTGGACGGTGTTGAATCCCAACGGTGATTTCACGTGGCAGAAAACCTCACCGGGAAAGAACAGCGCGAGTTCGATGTACATCAATAATTATGATACGGATGGCACCAACCGTATTGACGATTTCCGCAGCCGCCCGATTTCAACAAGCGGCGTGACATCATTCGTGATCAGCTTTGACCTGGCACATAAGAACTATCCGCAGAACGGGTACCATGATACATTATCCGTTCTCGTATCATCCGATTGCGGAGCCACGTACCAGACGGTTTACAAGAAATGGGGAACCGCGCTGGCCACTGCAGGATCTTCCAGTGCGGCATACACGTCACCCGCGTCTTCTGACTGGCGCAATGAGATCGTAACGGTATCCGGCTCCATCCTGAATGCGGGGCAGGTGATCGTGGTATTCCGAAATACCAGCCGCTACGGCAATAATATTTACATTGACAATATCAATATTCTCGTTCCGGGTATGCGCGACATGAAGCTGGATGCGATCGTTCAGCCGACCGCCCTGTCCTGTTCCAATTCGATCATGCCGCAGGTGTTGGTGTCAAACCCCGGGCAGGAAACGATCACCTCCTTCAGTGTCGGGTACTCCATCAATGGAGGTTCTATTGTTTCGCAGACCGTCAACCAGGCGGTGGCACCCGGCCAGGTCGTGGGCGTCAACCTCGCCGGAGCGACTGCCAACCCGGGCAACAACACCATTAAGATCTTCACCTACGACCCGGTTACCGCTACCGGTACGGGAGATGTGAACCTGCTGAATGATACGCTGAGCGTCAACTTTGCCATTGCCGGCACCGCGCAGGCACCGCTTGTTGAAGGATTTGAAGGACCGGCCTTCCCTCCTGCCAACTGGGCCGTTGTTAACGCAGACGGGGCCATCACATGGGATAAATACACCGCGGGCGGAAACAGCTCCGCTTACGTGAACACATTTAACTACAACGCCACGGGCCAGAAGGACCTGCTGGTATCACCAATGACGTCGTATACCGGTGTGGATTCTGTGAAGCTTACTTTCGACCTCGCCGCATCGCCGTATCGATTTGCTATCGGCGGAGGCATGATGGATACGCTGGAAGTATTGGTATCACGCGACTGTGGGAATACCTATACCATGGTTTACCAGAAATATGGCGTTGAGCTGAGCACAACAGGAACTCCAAGCCCCGCCCAGTTCTTCCCGGTAGCCGCCAGCGACTGGAGGAACGAGACCATCGACCTTACGCAGTATGCCACGCAGTCGCCGATCATGGTTGTTTTCAGGACCACAAATACCAAGGAAAATAATATTTTCATCGACAACGTGAACCTGTACACCCGGACGCTGCCTGCACGCCTGAAGCAGAATGGTTACCTGGTGATGCCGACCATTTTCCAGAGCAGTTTCCTCATCTGGCACTACCAGCAACCGACATCCCTGCGCAACGTGAACGTGTACAACAGTGCCGGCCAGCTGGTCTGGAAACGGGAGTTCAGCGGTAATGCATCCCGCCAGCTCCAGGTGGACATGCAGCCATTTGCATCGGGCATCTACATGGTGCAACTGTTGTATACCGATGGTAAGAAGGTCGTAGAGCGCGTCATCAAGCAGAACTGATCTGATTAATATCATAAATCGTTAATAAGCCCCCGGAGCGGGGCTTATTTGTTTACAGACCGCCTACCTTTGCTGCGCAAACACAGGATATGATCATTACCGGCCCTGAAAGGATCGCATTCAAGGAAGTCAGCGCACCGCTGCAGCAGATAGCAGAAAAGATATACGAAGGAGAACGCCTCTCCACGGAAGACGGGCTGCGCCTGTTCGAAGAAGCAAGCCTGCCATTTACCGGTACGCTGGCGAATTATGTGCGTGAAAAAATGCATGGCGACCGCACTTTCTTCAACCGCAACTTCCATATTGAGCCTACCAACGTCTGTGTGTTCTCGTGCAACTTCTGCTCGTACTCGCGATTGTACGCGCACCGCGAGGAAGGCTGGGAACTGAGCCTGGAGGATATGCTGAACATCGTAAAGAAGTACGACGGCAAGCCTGAAACCGAAGTGCATATCGTGGGCGGCGTACACCCGCGCATGAACCTTTATTTCTTCGCGGACCTGCTGAAGGCCATCAGGGCGCACCGTCCCGACCTGCACATCAAGGCATTTACGGCTGTGGAGCTGGACTACATGTTCCGGAAAGCAAAGGTTTCAACCGAGGAAGGGATCCGCATCCTGAAGGAAGCCGGTCTTGATTCCATACCTGGCGGTGGCGCGGAGATCTTTGATGAGGAGATCCGCCGCCAGATCTGCGCCGATAAGGTGGACGCAAGCGGCTGGCTGCAGATCCATGAAGCGGTTCACCGCGCGGGCATGCACAGCAATGCCACGATGCTGTACGGGCATATCGAGCATTACGGTCACCGAATCGATCATATGAGCCGCCTGCGCGACCTGCAGGATAAGACCGGTGGATTCAATACGTTCATCCCACTGAAGTTCCGCAATGGCGACAACGATATGAGCCATATTCCCGAGGTGAGCCTTCCGGAGGACCTGAAGATGTACGCCGTCGCACGGCTGTTCCTGGATAACTTCCCGCACCTGAAGGCGTACTGGCCGATGCTGGGAAGGAAGAACGCGCAGTTATCGCTGGCGTTTGGCGTGGATGATATCGATGGAACGATCGATGATACCACGAAGATCTATTCCATGGCCGGTGCGGAAGAACAGACGCCCGTGATGACCACCGAGGAGATCGTCACGCTGATCCGGCAGGTAAACCGCACGCCCGTGGAGCGCGATACGTTGTATAACGAGATCAGGAGCTTTTAGGCAGGAGTCGATAGCCGATAGTCGATAGCCGGGAGCCTGGGCGAAATGTCATCCTGAGCTGTATGGCGGACAGGCAATTCGATATTCGCAATGTATCTGGATTATATATCGTGCGTCCCCCTGTGCACGCCGCTCCCGCTGTGAACTTTGTGTTAGAAAGGATCCTCTGGGTATCGTGGTAAACGCTAAACGCCAAACTCTACACCGTTAAACTGTTAACCTGCTAAACCCCTTTAGAGGAATGAGTGATTATCTTTTTACATTTTTCATTATACATTTTTCATTACCTCCCGCATGTTGATTGAAACCAGGCCTGGAGTCTTCCTTTAGCATTCACTCAAACTAAGTGGAATATTCACTGCCAACCCACCTTCTGCAGTTTCCTTGTATTTGCTGTTCATGTCGAGGGCTGTGGCCCACATCGTTTCCACGACGGCATCGAGCGACACTTTTGCGTAATCAGGTGAGCTTTGGAGCGCCAGTTGCGAAGCGGTGATGGCCTTGATGGCGCCCATGGTATTGCGTTCGATGCAGGGCACCTGCACGAGGCCCGCAATGGGATCGCACGTCATGCCCAGGTGGTGCTCCATGGCGATCTCGGCGGCCATGAGGGTTTGCCGCTGCGTACCACCCAGCGCTTCCGTCAGTGCGGCTGCTGCCATGGATGATGAAACGCCGATCTCCGCCTGGCAACCCCCCATCGCGGCGGAAATGGTCGCTCCCTTTTTGAAAATGCAGCCGATCTCCGAAGCCGTCAGCAGGAACTGGATGATCTTTTCATCCGTGACGCCCTCGTTAAAAATGATATAGTAGTGCAGCACTGCCGGTATCACGCCTGCAGCTCCGTTGGTAGGTGCGGTAACGACCCTGCCAAATGAGGCGTTTTCTTCATTTACCGCAAGTGCAAAGCAGCTTACCCAGTCAAGGATATACTGGAAAGAGTTACCGCCGCTCCGGATGGCCTGGATCCACTCCTCATGTGTATGATACGCTTTATCCTTCAGCAATTTTTTATTGAGATCCGACGCCCTTCTTTTCACATTCAGCCCACCCGGCAACACGCCGCCGGTGTGACAACCGCGGTAGGTACAGTCGCGCATCACGTCCCAGATCATCAACACGCCATCCCGTGTTTCCTGTTCCGGACGCCAGGCTGTCTCGTTTTCCAGCACCACCTCGTGTATCGACAGCCCGGTTTTCTGGCACCAGTGCAGCAGTTCCGCAGCGCTGTTCACCGGGAACGGAAGCGTAATGGCGTGTTCATCCCGGCTTTCTCCCTCTTTCACCACGAAGCCGCCGCCGATGGAATAAAAGGTCTCCGCCACGCTTTCACCATTATGAAATGTAGCCAGGAAGCTGAGCGCGTTAGGATGGAAAGGGAGATTCTCGGAGATCAGGAATTCAATATCCTCGCGCGGATCGAATTCCACCTCGTGACGACCTGCCAGCACCAGCCGCTTCATGTTCATGATGTCATTGATCTTTGCGTCGATGCGATCCACTTCGAATGTAACAGGATCGTCCCCGCATAGTCCCAGCTGCACGGCAATATCAGTACCATGACCTTTTCCGGTCTTCGCCAGGGAGCCATACAGCAATACTTTGATGGAAGAGATCTCCTGCAGCCTGCCAGCTGCCGACAGGTTGCTGATAAAACGCTGCGCCGCACGCCAGGGCCCGAGCGTGTGTGAACTGGAGGGTCCTACACCGATCTTGAAAATATCAAATACCGAAATGGCTTCGTGTGTCAATGTATTCGTTTCAACAAAGTTAGCAGCCTGTTGAGGAATGTTGGATGTTAAATACAGAATGTTGAATGATATGTGTTACTGTGACCACTGCTATTTCGCCTCGCCCACCGTGATACCTGCAAATGCCGCTGCGTTGGATGTGGGTGTTGTGCGAATGCCAAATGCTCTCTCATGATTGCCGGGTGCGGGCTGTTTATTTCCACACGAGGTTGGTCTAAGCCTGCAACTGGTCTTCCCGCTGCTTCTTTTTTAACAGGTCCTGGTAGTTCCCTTCATTCCTGTCCCATTTATGGTGCGCCGAAAATACCGTCATGAATACAACGATTGCGATCACGGCGACGAGGATCACCAGCAGCAGCGACGTGCTGGCGCGGAGGGCCATTTCAGCCTTAGTGTACCAGCCCGACATTACATTCACAAGGATGGCGACGGCGATGAAAACGCCCAGCGGGAGGCCGATCGAGAACCGCCGGAGAAATCGCTTCTTCCGGGTACGTTCGACAGCCCAGAACTGGATGAACTTTTCTTCCTCTGGTGTCATATAAAAAACCCGTCCGGAGGACGGGACCTGAGGTACCAAGCAGATTCGAACTGCTGTACGAGCTTTTGCAGAGCTCTGCCTAGCCACTCGGCCATGGTACCATTCAACCGGCATACATCCGGATTGATCAAGTGGGGCAGCGAAATTAGCGGTTTTATTTTAGAAAGTAAAACCGGATTACATTTGTACACCTCAAAAAAATGATATGCAAACGATCGCGGAATCGGAACTGATCATCAACAGCCGCGGGGCTGTGTACCACCTGGACCTGCGGCCGGAGGAGCTGGCGTCAACAGTTATCGTGGTCGGGGACCCGGACCGCGTGGCGAGGGTGTCCGTGCATTTCGATACCGTCGAGATCAGGCGCCAGCACCGCGAGTTCATCTCCCATACCGGCACGATCGGCAAAAAAAGGATCACCGTGCTTTCCACCGGCATCGGCCCGGACAATATCGATATCGTGGTGAACGAGCTGGATGCGCTTGCGAATATTGATTTTACTTCCCGCACCATCCGGCCGAAGCTTACGGCGCTCAATATCATCCGGATCGGCACTTCGGGTTCGCTGCAGGCCGATATACCGGTGGACAGCTTTGTAGCGGGCACGCACGGCCTGGGCCTGGACAACCTGCTTAATTTTTACCGGCAGGAGCACAATGAGCAGGAACGGGAACTGCTGCATTCGTTCATCACGCACACCCAATTGCACGCGCAGATCGGCAATCCGTATATCAGCAGCGCCTCGGCCTCCCTGCTGAAGCACTTCGTGGATGGCTTTCACCAGGGCATTACCGTGACGTGTCCCGGCTTCTACGGTCCCCAGGGAAGGGTGCTGCGTCTCGGCATCCGCAACCCGCAACTGATCGACAGGCTGACCCAGTTCCGTTTTGGGCAACACCGCATCGCCAACTTTGAAATGGAAACATCGGCGATCTATGGACTTGGCAAGCTTTTGGGACACCACTGCCTGGCGCTGAACGCCATTGTAGCCAACCGGATCCAAAAGGAATTCACAAAAGACGGGCAGGCCGTTGTAGACCGCCTGATCCGGAAAGCACTGGACATCATCAGCACCTCCGTGGCATGAAACTGAAATTCTACAAATACCAGGGTACCGGCAATGATTTTGTCATACTTGATAATCGTGACGGCCAGTATAGTTTTTTAAACACCGACCATATTGCCTACATCTGCCACCGCCGCTTCGGCATCGGCGGCGACGGGCTGATGCTGCTGAACCATCACGACCAATATGACTTCGAAATGAAGTATTATAATTCGGATGGCCGTGAAAGCAGCATGTGTGGGAATGGTGGCCGCTGCCTGGTAAAATTTGCCAGTGATATTGACATCGTCCGCAGCACTTACAGGTTCCTTGCGATCGATGGCGCGCATGAAGCCAGCATTAATGCAGACGGAACCGTTGCACTGAAAATGAACGACGTGCTGAAGGTGCGCCAGGACCATGGCGATTACATCCTCGATACCGGCTCACCGCATTTTGTGCATATGGCCAACGACGTAATGGACATGGACGTGGTGAAAAAAGGCCGTGATATCCGCTACAGTAAAGAGTTCGCGAAGGAAGGCATCAATGTCAATTTCGTAGAACAGACCGGGCATCCCGACAAGATTATCGTGCGCACGTACGAGCGGGGCGTTGAGAACGAAACCCTGTCCTGCGGGACCGGAGTTACCGCTGCCGCGCTTGTCTGCTATCACAATGACAATGGATTCAACCGTGTGGAGGTCCATACGCCGGGTGGTAACCTCAGCGTGGAGTACGACAAGCTGGGTGACAGCTTTAAGAATATCTGGCTTACAGGAGCTGCGGTGAAGGTTTTTGAAGGTGAAATCAGCGTTTAACAAAAGATCACTTGTTCAGATTCAACATACGCGTGTACGGCATCCTGGTTAACGACAACATGCAGGTGCTGGTCAGTGATGAGCTGATCCGCGGCAGCTATTACACCAAGTTCCCAGGCGGTGGCCTTGAATACGGGGAGGGCACGCGGGACTGCCTGAAGCGGGAATTCCTCGAAGAAATGAACCTGCAGGTGGAGGTGGGCGAACACCTGTACACGACCGATTTTTTCCAATTATCCGCTTTTCATCCCGATCACCAGATCATCTCGATCTATTACCTCGTAAAACCGCTTGAGGAGATATCGGTACGACTGGGCAACGAGGCGTTTGATTTTGACGAGGAGCAACTGGTGATCTACAATGACCGCAACGAAATTGAAGCATTCAGGTTCATCGACTGGCATGAATTTTCGGAAGAGAGTGTCAGCCTGCCGATTGATAAGATCGCGGCGCGCATGCTGAAGGAGCGTTTCAGCCCGCCGCAGGAAGGTTGACCTGTGGGTCCGACTCATCGCCCATGGCTGCACGCTTCATCCTGGCCGCACGCGCTGCGCCCATGTACCTGTCGATCCACGCATGTGCCAGGTAAATGACAGGTGTCAGCAGGATCGCCACCACGAATTTATACATGTAGTTGCCGGTGCCTGTTACCGCCACCTGGCCCAGCGTCCATTCTTTTGTAGCGTCGCCCTGCAGCCGCGGTCCGAGGTAAAAAGCGATGAAGAGCACGATGAAGCTGTCAATCAGTTGCGATACCAGCGTGGATCCCGTGGCACGAAGCCAGACGCGGTTTTCACCCGTGATCCGCTTGATGCGGTGGAAGATGAGCACATCCAGTATCTGCCCCACCAGGAAGGCCACGAGCGAACCGATGATGATCCATAATCCCTGTCCGAACACGCCTGCAAAAGCGGCGTTTGCGTCCGGCACCTGTTCACCCAGCCGGAAATACTCCGAAGGCACCAGGCGTATCGCGAGGTAAACTACCAGGAATGCATAGCCGATCAGGGCCACCGCCAAAAACGAAAGGAACCGTACACCTTTGGGACCGTAATATTCATTGATGATATCGGTCATGATAAAGACCACGGGCCAT
>DASUVB010000476.1:0-2480 GCA_036373835.1 Flavisolibacter sp.
CGGGGGAAGGGAACAACAGTCATCCTGACCACGCACTACATGGACGAAGCGGAATTCCTGTGCGACCGCGTGGCGATCGTGGACAGTGGCAGGATCGTGGCAATGGCTTCACCCGATCAGCTCGTGGATGACCTGGTAGAAACCGGGTTCGAACGACCAAAGGAAATGAAGCGCGCCAATCTGGAACATGTTTTCATTCACCTTACCGGTAAATCACTAAGAGACGATTAATATGGGATTGCAGGACAAACTGTTTTCATTCCGGCAGGAAAAGCTGGAAGCGGAAAAAAAGGCCGGGGCTGATTTTATGGCAGTCAATAAAAGTAAAGAAGGCGTTCACACACTGGACAACGGCATCCAGTACGAGGTACTGAAGCAGGGGACCGGCAGGCAGGCAACATCCACCAGCGTGATCCGGGCACATTATCGCGGCAGCCTGCTGAACGGGCAGGAGTTTGACAGTTCCTACCGGCGCAACCAGCCATTCAGTGCACCGCTGACATCACTTATAAAAGGATGGCAGCAGGTGATCCCGTTGATGACGGAGGGAAGCACCTGGCGGCTCTGGATCCCTTCGGACCTTGCCTATGGTGACCGCGGCACGGGCGGCATTCCGGGTGGTGCTACGCTGCAGTTCGACATCGAATTACTGGAAATACTTTCCTGATATGGATAAAGACCTACGCTATCCTGTCGGCAAATATGAGCCGCAGGAATATTCAGAGGAATTGAAGGAACAATGGCTCGCAGAAATCCGCTTCCTGCCCAATTCGATTGAGCAGGCTATTTCGGGCCTGGACGAAAAACAGCTGGCAACACCTTACCGTGACGGGGGCTGGACAGTGCATCAACTGGTTCACCATATTGCCGACAGCCATATGAATGCGTACATCCGGTTCAAGCTGGGTTACTCGGAAGAGAATCCAACCATCAAGCCGTACGAACAGGACGCATGGGTGCAAACCGCTGATGTCAGGAATCTTCCGGTGAATATTTCTGTCACGCTGCTGTATGCGCTTCACGCCCGCTGGCATGAATTTTTGAAACACCTGGCGGCCGCTGACTGGCAGCGGACGGTATATCACCCGGAGTACCGGAAGCAAATGACACTATGGTTCCTCCTGGGCATGTATGCATGGCACTGCAGGCATCATACGGCGCATATCACCGGCCTGCGCGAGCGGATGGGCTGGTAGCTTTAAAAGAACACTATGCATTGGAAAGTCCTGGAATCTGAATACATCTTTAACGAGCCGCCATGGCTCACGGTACGCAAGGAAAAGTGCGAACTGCCCGGTGGCAGGCTGATACCCGCCTACTACACCGTGGAGTACCCTTCGTGGGCCACCTGTTTCGCGGTAACAAAAGACCGCAAGGTAGTACTCGTACAGCAGTACCGGCACGGCCTGGGTGTCATCAGCATAGAGACTCCTGGTGGCGTTGTGGATGAAGGAGAAACTCCGGAAGCTGCCATCCGCAGGGAGCTGAAAGAAGAGACAGGGTACGCGTTCGAGACCTTCGAGTATCTGGGCAAGATCTCTGCAAATCCCGCCACTACGAATAACTACATGCACATGTTCCTCGCCACCGGCGGCGAAAAAATTTCGGAGCCACAGCTGGATGCTACGGAAGATGTAGAGGTGCTGGTGTTTACGATAGAAGAGGTCAAGGAATTGATGAAGGAACACCGGATCGTGCAGTCGCTGCACCTTTCCTGCATGCACTATGCGCTGGAGCGACTGGGTGCGCTGACATACTGATCGCGTTCCACTTCAGCAACAAGGAAAATACTGCCGCAAACAATGACAAGGTCTTCGGGATCCGACGTGCTGACGGCCTGCTGCAGGGCTTTGTTTACATCGTCACAAATAATTCCTTTCAATCCTTCCTTTTCAGCTTCGCGCTGAAGGATCACTGCATCCAGCGCGCGGGGAATATGGGCCTGCGTGAAATAATAAGTGGCATGCTTCGGCAGGAGCGACAGGATGGAGGTGTCCTTGTCATTCACCATCCCGAGAACGATACGCAGCTGTTTGTACTGCATTTCACCGATATGGCGCACCAGCTGGGTAATGCCGTCTGCATTATGGGCTACGTCTGCGATCACCAGCGGTTGCGTGCCCAGAACTTCCCACCGGCCAAGGAGACCGGTAGCGCGTGCCGTGTTTGCGATGGCCTGGCCCACAGCACCAATCTCAAAATGCTCCCGGAGCAGCTCTACCGACTGCAGCGTGGTAACAAGGTTCTTGCACTGGTAAATGCCGGGCAGGTCGGGCAAGTAAGTTTGTATGTCACCGGTATCCTGCCGAAGGACATCTACTGCAATGTGGGTGTTGTGCAGCGCAAAATGCTGCACTGAGAAAAGATCTTCCGCGAAAAAAAGTGGTGCCTCCTTCGCTTCTGCAACTTCACGGAAAACGGCATCAGTTTCACTCCTTCTTTCGCCGATTACGACTGGAACACGGTGCTTGATGATCCCT
>DASUVB010000477.1:0-2068 GCA_036373835.1 Flavisolibacter sp.
CACGCATGACCAGCAGGAAGCACTGGCCGGGGCAGACTATGTGTACGTCAAGAACTGGAGTTCGTACCAGGACTACGGACAGATCCTGTCGAACGATCCCGGGTGGATGCTGACGAACGAAAAACTGCAGGCCACCCGCAATGCACGGGTTATGCACTGCCTCCCGGTGCGGAGAAACGTGGAACTCAGTGATGAAGTGCTGGACAACACAAACAGCCTCGTGACGATACAGGCATCGAACCGCGTCTGGGCGGCGCAGGCAGTTTTATCAGAAATTTTATCATCAGTATAATGGAACCGCTGTATGTCATAAAGATCGGGGGGAACGTCATTGATGACGAGCAGGCACTGTTTGCCTTCCTGGAGCATTTCGCGGCGATCAAAGAGAAAAAGATCCTGGTACATGGTGGCGGCCGTGTCGCTACAGAAATGGCAGAAAAGCTGGGTATTCCACAGCAGATGACGGGAGGAAGGCGCGTTACGGATGCAGAAACCCTGCGGGTCGTCACCATGGTCTATGCAGGGCTGATCAACAAGTCGGTTGTTGCCAGGCTGCAGGCACTCGGCTGCAATGCCATCGGGCTTTCAGGTGCCGACGGCAATGCCATCAGCGCGCATCAGCGTGTAAGTGGCACCATTGATTTTGGTTTCGCCGGGGACATCGACCAGGTTAATACCGCATTCTTCCGGGGTTTATTCGACCAGCACCTGACACCGGTCATTGCGCCCATTACGCACGATGGCAATGGACAACTACTCAATACGAACGCGGATACCGTCGCGCAGGAAACCGCCAAGGCGATGAGCGGCTACTACGATACGGTGCTGGTCTATTCCTTTGAGAAAGCGGGCGTGCTGCTCGACATCAATGATCCTTCCAGTATAGTATCAGAATTAGATCACGGGCGTTATAACGAGTTGCGCGGCAGTGGTGCCATCTTTGCGGGAATGATCCCGAAGCTCGATAATGCATTTTCAGCGCTGGATGCCGGGGTGCGCAGGGTGATCATTGGCAGTGCGGACAACCTGGCAGCACTTGTCAGCGGGGCCACAGGAACAACTATCACGAATGAAAGGTAACGAAGCCTATACAGAAAACGCCGTACGCCTGTTGCAGGATCTGGTACGGTTGCCATCTTTCAGCCGCGACGAATGGCAAACAGCCAGCCATCTCACCAAGTATCTTTTCGATCACAACATCCAGGTAACGAGGGTTGGCAATAATGTTCTGGCGCAGAACAAACATTTCAGGAAGGACCGCCCGACCCTGTTGCTGAACTCCCACCACGATACGGTCCAGCCGAACAAAGGCTACACCCGTGATCCGTTTGACGGTGCAGTGGCTGACGGGAAAATATATGGCCTGGGCAGCAATGACGCCGGCGGGGCGCTCGTTTGCCTGCTGACCACGTTCCTGCATTTTCACGAGCAGCCCGACCTGGCATATAACCTTGTATTTGCAGCGTCGGCTGAAGAAGAAGTTTCGGGGACCGATGGTATTGAATCGGCATTGAAGTTCCTGCCACCCATCGCCTGTGCCATTGTCGGCGAGCCTACGGGCATGGAAATGGCGGTTGCTGAAAGAGGGCTCATGGTGCTGGATGGCCTTGCTACCGGAAAAGCGGGACATGCGGCACGCAATGAAGGCGTTAATGCCTTGTACAGGGCGGTAGATGATATCAACTGGATCCGCAATTACCGGTTCGAAAAGGTTTCTGATTTCCTGGGGCCCGTCCAGATGCAGGTAACCGCAATTGAAACAGACAATAAGACCCACAACATTGTTCCGCCGGAATGCAGGTTCACGGTTGATATCCGTGTAAATGAAATGTACTCACTCGAAGAAGTGCTGCAGGTCATCCGCATGCACGTACAAAGCGAAGTCACGCCGCGCAGCATGCGACTGAGATCCACGCATATTTCACAGGACCACCCGCTGGTTCGTGCCGGGCTTGCGCTCGGTAAAAAACCATACGGGTCGCCTACCACATCCGACAAAGCCCTGGTCTCGTTCCCGGCGCTGAAGATCGGGCCCGGTGAGTCTGCGCGCAGCCATACGGCGGATGAG
>DASUVB010000478.1:0-9761 GCA_036373835.1 Flavisolibacter sp.
GGCTCGTAGGAAACATTACCGGTGCCGTCCTGTTTTTCCAGTCCGCCGATGCGGTGCTCCAGTCCTTTTGTGCCTGGCCTGATCCAGGGCCTGACGAACATTTCGTTGCGCAGGTATGGCAACACTTCGCCGGATTCCGAATTTATTTCTTCCAGGAACGACGTGTTGATGTTCTTCAACTGGTTTGCCGAAGGGAAGCACCAGGGCTCTGAACCATTGGCGATATACCCATCGCTCAGGAAGATCACGGGCGTCATGTGCTCAACGGCGATGCGGCAGGCTTCGAAAACTGTTTCAAAGCAGTCGGAGGGCGACGATGCCGCGATGACGGGCAGCGGTGCTTCCCCGTGCCGTCCGTACAGCGCCATTTGCAGGTCGGACTGCTCGGTCTTTGTCGGAAGGCCGGTTGAAGGTCCGCCGCGCTGAACATTCACCACCACCAGGGGGATCTCGAGCATGACGGCGAGTCCAAGCGCTTCAGTTTTTAATGACATGCCGGGACCGGACGTGGTTGTCACCGAAAGGTTGCCGGCATAGGAAGCGCCGATCGCCGAACAGATGCCCGCAATCTCGTCTTCTGCCTGGAACGTTTTTACACCGTTTGATTTGTATTTCGACAGCTCATGGAGGATATCCGTGGCCGGGGTGATCGGATAGGAGCCAATGAACAGGGGCAGTTGCGCACGCTCGGAGGCCGCAATAAGCCCAATAGCTGTTGCATGGTTGCCCGTAATGTTGCGGTATATGCCAGCCGGTAATTTTGCAGGTGCAATGCGGAAGCGCGTGGCAAAGATCTCGGTGTTCTCACCAAAGTTCCATCCCGCATTCAATGTTTTGATATTCGCGTCAGCGATCTCCGGCTTCTTTGCAAATTTTTCCCGGATGAACTTCAGCGTGTAGTCCATCGGCTTGTCGAACATCCACAACAGCAGTCCCAGCACAAACATGTTCTTGGAGCGCTCGATCTCTTTCATTCCAAGACCGGTGCCGGCAAGGCATTCCTTTGTCAGCTTCGTAATATCGATCTTGTGTACCTGGTAATTCTCCAGGGTGCCATCCTCCAGCGGGTTGCTGTCGTAATGTGCCAGTCCGAGGTTCTTTTTGTCGAAACCCTGCGTGTTTGCAACAATGATCCCCCCCTTTTTCAGTCGGGGCAGATCCACTTTCAGCGCCGCAGCGTTCATTGCGACGACAACATCATAGGCATCGCCGGGTGTATAGATCTCGGTACTTCCAAAGTGCACCTGGAAGCCGGAAACTCCCGCCACCGTGCCGATCGGGGCGCGGATCTCGGAGGGGTAATCGGGGAAGGTGCTGAGATCATTACCCAGCAGGGCGGCCGTGTCGGTGAACTGCATCCCGGTCAGTTGCATTCCGTCACCGGAGTCGCCGGAAAAGCGCACGACGATGCGGTCTACTTCGGTGATGTGTTTTTCAATGGCGGGCGTGTTTGTTATATCAGGCATGCATTCTTTGTTTTTTTTCGATCAGCTGGTCAATGGTTTCATGGTAAGATTCATCGGGCACACAGCAATCTACCGGGCATACCGAAGCGCATTGCGGCTCTTCGTGGAAACCCTGGCATTCGGTACACTTATGGGGTACAATAAAATAAACATCGGAAGCTAAAGCGTCGAACCGGCCGGCCGCATCAACAATGCTTCCGTCGATCAACACTACGTTGCCACTCATCGTGGTGCCATCGGCCATGGACCAGTCAGCCCCGCCTTCATAAATCGCATGATTCGGACATTCGGGTTCGCATGCACCACAATTGATGCATTCTTCAGTAATTTTTATCGCCATAGTTTGGTTTTTGCAGTAGTATAAAGGAACCCTGCTGTCCTTATATTTAGCCGGATGAAAATCATCCGGACGGTATGATTTTGGTCAGGAATACAATGGCCCGGGACCGTTGAACGAAGCCCGGCGGTATGATACGGAATTGATCAGGCAAATAACATGAAAGCATACACCATTGACGTAACACAGGTGGAGGAATTGCAAAAAACAAGGGACACCAATGAGCTCGACCGGATATTTGCACGGGCGAAAAGCACCATCGTCAATGGCGAAAAGGTGAACCTGGTGCGCAGGGGCTACGGCAGTGCAGCCGAAAAATTCGACGAGATAACGACCCTGGAGGACCTGGAATCCGTCCGCGAGCGGGTTTTTCGTTATTTATAGGCATCTACGCCGATGCCGGGATAAGCTCAGATCAGCTCAACGCTCCGTTTGACGAAAGCCGTAAGGTCGCTGCCTTTGAGCATGCCCTGTGAAAGCAGTGCCAGGTCAAAAGCCTGTCTTGCCAGGCGCACCTGCTGGTCTTCATCTGCCTGCAGGATGCGCGAGACCAGGGGATGGTTTCCGTTGACAGCAACTTTATAGGAGTCAGGAAGTGACCCGTAGAAATTCATTCCGCCGCCGCCCAGCCGCGCCATATCCTTCATGCGGCGCATCCATTCCTCCATGGTGATATGAACCGGCAGCTCGTCATCGCCCTGGCTTTCCACCTGCACTTTCATGGCCGGGTTGCTGATGGCCTTATCGAATACCTCTTTTACCCTTTTCACTTCTTCTTCCGTCAGCTGGTGCGTGGCTGCATCTTCCTTTTCAACGAGGCGGTCCATCACATCGGCATCCACGCGTTTGAAGGCCACTTTTTCAAGCTTCATTTCCAGGTGCTGCATAAAATGATTGTCAATTGGCGTGTTCATCACCAGCACATCATAATTCCTTTTGTGTGCCGCCTGCACATAAGCGTCCTGGCGTTCCGCGTCCTGCGTATAGAGGTACACCGTCGTGTTGTGTTTGTCTGTCTGGAAGTCCTTCACCTTTGCCTGGTATTCTTCCAGGGTAAAGTGTGCGGTTTCCGTATTGGTCAGCAGCGCGAAATCCTTTGCCTTTTCATAAAATTTCTCTTCTGTGACCATGCCGTATTTCACGAACAGGCCGATGTCATTCCACTTTTCCTCGTAGGATTTCCGGTCCTTGCGGAACAGGTCACCCAGCTTGTCGGCCACCTTTCGCGTGATGTAGCTGTTGATCTTTTTTACGTTGGCATCCGCCTGCAGGAAGGAACGGGATACATTCAGGGGGATGTCAGGACTGTCGATCACGCCGTGCAGCAGCATCAGGAATTCCGGGACGATATCTTTTACTTCATCCGTAATGAACACCTGCCTGCTGAACAATTTGATCTTGTTCCGCATCGGCTCGAAATCATTTTTCAGCTTCGGAAAATACAGAACACCCGTAAGATGGAAGGGGTAGTCCACGTTCAGGTGGATCCAGAACAGAGGGTCTTCCGAGAACGGGTACAGCTCGCGGTAGAAGGAAAGGTAGTCTTCATCGCTCAGCTCGGAGGGCTGCCGTGTCCAGATCGGCGACGTATTGTTGATGATGTTGGGAACTTCCACGGTCTTGTACACCGGTTCACCCTTTTCATCGGTACCGTCCTCCACCGATTGTGTTTTGGTTCCGAACTGCACTGGTACGGGCAGGAATTTCGCATACTTGTCGAGTATCTGCTGCACTCTTGATCTTTCCAGGAATTCTTCCGATTCGCTGTTCAGGTACAGGATGACGTCCGTGCCGCGTTCCGTGCGATTACCTTCGGTGATCTCGAACTCGGTGCTGCCATCACACACCCAGCGGGCTGGCTCGGCGTTTTCCTGGTAGCTCCGTGTCTGTATCTCCACCTTGTCTGCTACCATGAAGGCCGAATAAAATCCGAGGCCAAACCGGCCGATGATCTCGTTAGCATCGCGGGCTTCCTTGAATTTCTCCATGAATTCTGTGGCGCCTGAGAATGCGATCTGGTTGATGTATTTTTTGATCTCCTCCGCAGTCATGCCGATCCCGCGGTCGCTGACCGTGATCGTCTTTGCTGCTTCATCAACCGCCACCTGGACCGTGAGATCACCAAGTTCCTGGTTGTATTGACCCAGCGACGAGAGGCGCTTCACTTTCTGCGTGGCGTCCACGGCGTTGCTGACCAGCTCCCGCAGGAAGATCTCGTGATCGGAATAAAGAAATTTTTTGATGATGGGGAAGATGTTCTCGGTATGGATCGAAATGGTACCCTTTTCCTGTATCATATCAGTTTTTTTCTTGTGCGCGAATGTACTGCACCCACATCAACCCACATTCCAGAATCATTTTTTTGCCACATTGACAGCAAACGCAACAGTAATGACGCAAACTTTTTTACCGGTGCTGACAACCAAACAGGCGCGCTTTCGTATGTACCTGTATCCCCATCCACCTGCCAGGCGTACCCCCACAGACTTCATCACCCTTAATTGATACAACATGAAAAAAAAGCAATTTTTTATTCCGTTACTATTGCTGGCCGGCGGATCCCTGTTCCTCCAGAACTGCAGCAAATCCGACGCTCCCGCAGCAGAAGAAACAGCTTTGCTCAAGAAAATCCCTGCGCTGGACCTGCAACTGGTTGCCTCCAACTTCACATCACCGATAGGACTTGTAGCATTTCCCGATAATTCCAACCGGCTCGCGGTGATCGACCAGATCGGGAAGATCTGGATCATCGATGGCAGCGGGAACACACTTGCCACACCGTTCCTTGATATCAGCAGCATGATGGTCACACTATCACCGGGCTACGACGAGCGCGGCCTGATCGGGCTGGCATTCCATCCTTCTTATGCTTCGAACGGGCGCTTTTACGTCTACTATAATGCACCTCCCCGCAGCGGCGCACCGGTCGGCGGTACTGCCTGGAACAACCTCAGTGTCATATCAGAATTCATGGTGAGCTCGAATCCAAACGTGGCCAACCCTGCTTCCGAGCGCAGGCTGTTCGAGATCGATGATCCCCAGTCCAATCACAACGGCGGAACGATGGAATTCGGACCGGACGGGTACCTGTACATCGCGATCGGCGATGGCGGAGGTGCCAATGATGTGGCACCCGGTCATGTGGAGGACTGGTATCCTGTGAACCAGGGAGGCAATGCTCAAAACATCGAGGCGAACCTTTTCGGGAAGATACTGCGCATCGATGTCAACAGCGGCAATCCATACGGGATCCCGGCCGATAATCCGTTTGTCGGTAAGCCCGGGTTAGACGAGATCTACGCTTATGGCCTGCGCAACCCGTTCCGTTTTTCGTTCGATATGGGCGGGTTCCATGACCTGATCGCCGGCGATGCCGGACAATTGCTGTACGAGGAGATAGACCTCATTGAAAAAGGTGGTAATTACGGCTGGAACGTGAAGGAAGGAAATCATTGCTTCAACGCCGCCAGCAATCTCACCACGTTTGCCACCTGCCCGAACAAGGATGTATGGAACACACATCTTTCCGGCCCGGTCATCGAGATCAACAACTGGCGCAATCCTGCGGGTGGCCGTGCTACAACCATCATCGGGGGTAACGTGTACCGCGGACAATCCATCCCTTCCCTGTATGGCAAATACATTTTTGGAACTTTCTCACAGACGCCTACCACGGCCAACGGAGAATTGTTCATGGCACAAACGTCGGGAAAAGGAAACTGGAGCTACCAGGAAATTTCCCTCGCTTCATCGCCTAACGACATCGGGTATTACCTGAAAGGCTTTGGGCAGGACAGGGCAGGGGAGGTCTACCTGACGGTGTCAACGATCCTGGGTCCTTCGGGTTCTTCCGGGAAAGTATTCAAGCTGGTTACAGCGCCATAACTGCGACTGGCCAATTATCAGCCTGCGATCCTGCGTCGCGGGCTTTTTTTCATTTTGAACACCACCTGCAGCCTGCATCCATTACCCGGGGTGGAGAAGATATCTACGTTCCCCTGGTAGATCTCAGCGCGGTTGATGATATTGGTGATGCCGATCCCCTTGCGGTGTTGCGACGGATCGAAGCCCTTACCGTTATCAGAAACGGAAAGCTTCAGGAAACCGTTCTCCTCGTGGAGTGCAATGGTTGCCTTGGTTGCTTCGGCATATTTGAGGATGTTGGTCGTTTGTTCCTGGATGATGCGGAAGATCGTCAGCTGCAGGTCGGCGTCAATGGTATCACTCAGCTCGCCGTAGCTGAACTCGAGCTTTACCGATCCGAAACCGTTGATGTTCTCGACGAGGTCGTGGATGGATTGTACCAGGCCGACATCGTTCAGTGACGGAGGAACGAGCGACTTGGAAAGCCTGCGGATCTCCTGTATGGCGGAGGTCACGAGGTTGATGCTGGTCTTTCGATGTTTCTCCTTATCTGCCAGCTCGTTTTCAATGAACTCGAGGTGCAGTTTGGCGGAGGTGAGGATCTGGTTTACATTATCATGCAGTTCCTTACCGATCTCGTTGCGTTCCTTTTCCTGCACCGACAGGGTGGCGCGGGCAATCTCTTTCTGGTGCGCGATCTTTTCTTCCATCAGCTCATTCTGAAGCTCGATCTTGCGCGTGACATCTTTTGAAAGCACCAGGATCGCTTCGCGGCCGTTATAACTGATAGGGTGGGTGATGATCTCCACGAACATCTTTTCTCCATCCTTTTTCAGGTGCGTCCACACGCCGCGCACCGGGGTCTCCGATGCTTCGCGGTAGCCTGCGAAATATTTTTTGAAGCGCGCGACTTCTTTTTTCGGGCGGATATCCAGGATGGTCATTTGTGAAAATTCTTCAGCGCTGTAGCCGTAATGATCGATGGCCATCTTGTTTACCTCCAGGAATTGCAGCGTCTCGGCGTCGAAGATCCACATCGGCATTGGGTTGGCCTGGAACAGGTAGCGGTATTTTTTCTCCGATTCCTGGATCTTCTTTTCCGCAATGATGCGATCCGTAATGTCATGTGCGAAACCCAGCATGCCCCAGATCTCACCTTCACTGTTGGTTAACGGAGACTTGAGCATTGAAACGATCCGCGTGCGCCCGTTGATGAACAGGGTGATCTCGGGAACATAGATCGTCCTTCCTGTATCGAGCACATCCTTGTTGTCCATCCACAGGCCGCGTTTGCCATAAGCCTCGTTGCCAAGGATCATCTCGGAAGAAAGCCCGAGTTCCAGGTCATCCTTGTTCAGGAATTCCTCCGGCTTCAGCCCTATGCCTTCGGCCAGTGCCTTGTTGACCATTCTATATTTCTGGTTGCGGTCCAGGATGAAAATGAAATCAGGACTCGAGTCGATAACCACTTTCAGCATGGATTCCGAATTACGCACCTCTTCGAGCGTATCCTGCAACTGCTGGTAGTTTTTATTGTTTTGTTTTGTAAGCGGTATAACGATCAGGATCGCCACCACCAGCAGCGACAGCACCAGCGAAATTGTCATGGCCCGGTTCAGGAAGCTGATGCGCTGGCTGAGTTGCTGGTCCATGGAACGGAACAGGGCCGTAACCTGCAGCATGGATTTCAGGTAGCTGGCTTCATTGGTACGAAGTTCTTCCTGCTGCCGCACATCATTCAGCCCAAAAATATTATTGTCACGGGTGGCGCGCAAGCTGACAAACACAATGTTATTATGGTTCAGTGAAGCAAGAGAGAACAGTTTTTGGATTTGTTCCTCCTCTTTGTCCAGCGGGAGATCGCCGCGGTAAATAATGCTTTTCAGTTCTTCCTGCCGGCCGCTGAATTCCTCCACCAGGTCCCTGAGGTTCTGCACATGGTCCTTGTACTGGTCGGGTGTAAAGGAGTGACTCATGAAGAGGATGCCGGTATTGCGTGCAATCCGCTGTACCAGGATCTGCTGGTTGCTGGTAATGGTCCTGGCTTCGTCAACGTAAGCTTTCTGTTCGTTCTTGCGGCTGATGGAATAATAGATGACCAGGTTGAACAGTATGAGCACTGTCAGAAGGGCACCGGATATCAAAAGCAGTTTACGGACGGGTTGCATATTGGTTTATTGCACGGATACTGAATAAACGGCGTTCAAAATAGTTCAAAAATTCCGGAATTCACAGCTTTCCGGCGGGGGCGCCTTAAAAATCCGCTGAAATGCGGCTTTTGCCCGCCAGGGGAGTGACCAGGATCATAAAAAAAGCCCTGCCGGAACAGGGCTTGCAATTCATAACCAGCCACTTCGCTTGTGTTCATCGCTGTCCTGGCGCGTCCGGATATCGGAACTGCCGACAGATGGGATATTATGGCTGACTTTAATGTGATTCTCGACATTTTTTACACCTGGTATGTCTTCCGCAATGTCTTCAGCGCGGCGCTTGGCTTCTTTTGAGTCTACAGTGCCCTCAAGAACTACTTCTCCACCCTCAACACGGATGGATACTTCAGATGCATCCAGGTAGTCATCATAGTAAAAGCGGTCGGAAACATCTTCCCGAATGCGATCATCTGAGCGCTGGTAGCCCTTCGGTCCTTTGCCACGGTTTGGTCCCATTGCGCGGTCCATCCTGCGGCGGCGTTCTGCTTCGTCATCACCAAACCATGAGGCTACCTCGTCTGTCGTGCGATCCCACCAGTCACGCTCACCACGGTCGTGGTCATCACGGTCGCGGCGACGATAGGATTCCGAACGATTTTCATCCCGGACGCTGTCGTACGAACCATAATCGTTACCCCTGGTATGCCTGCGGTTGTAGCCACGGGTATCTTCCGGCCAAGCGGAACCTGATGTATAATCCGGCTGTGATCCCCAGCTGTCAAAGTTGCGACCCTGCGCATATCCGCCGCCGTAACGCTCATCCCTGTATGGATCATTCCACTCGCGATCACCCCGGCTGTAACTGCCGTAGACATCCTGCTGCTGGCCCTGGTAGCCACCATCGTTTCCATATTGCTGGTTGCCGCGGTACCCCTGAGAACGATCCTGGTCATTTTCAAAGTCCCGGTTGTAACCAGCCTGTCCATAGCGTGGCGTATTTCTGCGGGCCTCGTAATCCGAGAACCTGTTGCGTTCCTGGTCCCATCTCTGGCTGTACGGACGGGACTGATTTCTTTGTTGGAAGTTCTTGTTTCTCATGGTAAAAAGTTTGTTTGAAGAGGAATCATACACTGAAAAAATTATGCCCGTAAACCCGCGCTGGAAGCCGGCGTCCGCAGTATCGGCACAGTTTTTTATCTACCAAAAGAAAAACAGATGAGCCAGGCATTTGTCAGAGAAAGTGATGAACAATGGTTGCACGATGTAGCGCCCACACTGAACGCACTGATCGTGTACCTGACGCGTGAGAACAACGGTATCCGCGTTTATGAAACGCGTGCCTACCATGATCCCGGTGGGCGTGAAATTCACGAGATGAGTAATGGGCTTTCCTATGGTAAAGACCCCGATGGGCGGTGGCAGGTAGTATAATGCGTGTTGCCGTAACTTAGGTGCAATCTTGACGCATGAAGAAACTACTGCTGTTACTCCTTTTCCCGGTTACCTGCTTTTCCCAGGAGTTTACCAAAGCCGAGATCGAGCGGTTTCACAAACAGGCATCAGCCGTTACCATCATAGAAGATACCTGGGGCGTCCCTCATATTTATGGTCGCACTGATGCGGATGCGGTGTTCGGGATGATGTATGTACAGTGCCTGCAGAATTTCAGGCAGGTGGAACGCAATTACCTGGAAGTTTTCGGACGGCTTGCGGAAGCAGACGGAGATCACATGATCTGGCAGGACATCCAGATGCAGATGATCTATGATACCGCGGCGGCAAAAAGAGATTATGCCGCATCGCCCGCATGGTTGAAAAAACTGTTGCATGCTTTTGCCGACGGCGTGAATTTTTACCTGTACAAACATCCTTCAGTAAAGCCGGTAGTGCTGAAACGGTTTGAGCCGTGGTTCCCGTTGATGTATACGGACGGGAGCATTTCCG
>DASUVB010000479.1:0-4925 GCA_036373835.1 Flavisolibacter sp.
GCCTTCGGTCAGCTCCTGGATCGCCTGGGGTTGGTCGCCTGCGGGCTGGTAGGACGATTGTAACTGGAATGGCATACGCAAAATTAAACGGCCCGCTCAGGGCCGCCAATTTTATGAATTCGATGTTATTAATTCAATATCAATCAATTATATATGTGGCAGCATTATTGAAATTAAAAGGCGAGCTAATTTTAGATACTAGCCTAAGCCTCGTGTAATTCCAATTTAGAGAAGCCGTTGAACTAATTAAGACCTATCAAAACACCTTGCCTGTTTTTCCAAACAGGCTTTTTTATGCATCCTGCAGTTCCTTGATCTTCTCGCGGATCTTCGCTTCGATCTCGTCCGCCAGGGCAGGATTGTCCTGCAGTAATGATTTTACAGCCTCCCGGCCCTGTCCCAGCTTGTCACTGTTGTAGCTGAACCAGCTTCCGCTCTTTTGCACAATGCCCATTTCCACGCCCAGGTCCAGAATTTCGCCGATCTTGGAAACGCCTTCGCCAAAGATGATGTCGAATTCCGCCGTACGGAAAGGAGGGGCTACTTTGTTCTTCACCACCTTCACCTTCACGCGGTTCCCTACGGCTTCCTCACCGTCCTTGATCTGGCTCATGCGGCGGATGTCAAGGCGCACAGACGCATAAAACTTCAGCGCGTTACCGCCTGTTGTCGTTTCCGGGTTTCCGAACATGACCCCTATCTTTTCACGAAGCTGGTTGATGAAAATGCAAATGGTATTTGTCTTACTGATGGTAGCGGTAAGCTTGCGCAGCGCCTGCGACATCAGCCTTGCCTGGAGGCCCATCTTGCTGTCGCCCATTTCACCTTCCAGTTCACCCTTGGGAACCAGTGCAGCCACCGAGTCAATGACCACAACATCGAGCGCACCGGACAGGATCAGGCGGTCCGCGATCTCCAGTGCCTGCTCCCCATAGTCGGGCTGGGAGATCAGCAGGTTGTCAATATCCACGCCCAGCTTCTGCGCATACGAGCTGTCAAAGGCATGCTCCGCATCAATGATCGCGCACATCCCGCCTTTTTTCTGCGCTTCCGCGATCACGTGGGTGGCCACAGTGGTCTTACCGGAGCTTTCCGGTCCATATATTTCGATCACACGTCCCCTCGGAAGACCTCCAATGCCCAGGGCCGCATCCAGCCCGATAGATCCTGTTGATACCACTTCGATATCGTGACCCGTTCTTTCATTCATCATCATGACACTTCCCTTGCCAAAATCCTTGTCGATCTTGTCCATCGTGAGTTTCAGTGCCTTTAATTTTTCAGCGTTTGACATGTTGTTGTTTATTACGTTTATGAATGCAGGCCCCCGGCATGCTCCTGCGAAGCAACAGAAAAAGGATGCCCCTTCAAAGTGATTCTGTCAGGAAAAATCGTTTTAATCATCATGGAAAAAGCAGTAAAGCAACTGCCGGTGATCAGCCCTGCGGCGAAGCTAAGTATTTTAGCAAAAAAACGAAAGCTTTTATTATTTTATTTTCTTTAATTCATGATCAGCTTAAAAAAGGCCGAAGCATGTTATATTAGTGCCCCAATTAGTCAAGCCATGAAAAAAATTCTTCTGTTGTCTTCTGTACTGTTCGCCCTTTCTGCCGGTGCCCAGGAAATCAAACCCGCCGAAAAAGGCGTTAATTATGGTGCCGTTGTAGCGCAGGATGGTGACATCCTTACCCCCGAGCAACTTAAAAGCAAGGTCGGCGAGGAAAAGCTGGATGCGAAAGTACAGGGCAAGGTGGTTGAAGTTTGTAAAGCCGAAGGCTGCTGGTTCAAGATGCAGCGTGCCGATGGAACAACGATGATGGTACGTGCCGCCAACCATGCTTTCCTGATGCCCCAGGACCTGGTGGGCAAGACCGTGATCATAGAAGGAACGGCGGTTGTAAAGGAGATCTCCGAAGAACTGCGTAAGCATTATGCGGAAGATGCAGGCAAATCCAAAAAGGAAATAGAAAAAATCAAGGGCCCCGAGAAAGACGTACAGTTCTCAGCAAAAGGAGTCCTGGTCATTGAATAAGGAAATCCCGCGAAAGCGGGATTTTTCATTGGCATATGTTTTTATTCAACAGCCATATGAGATGGCTCCCGATCCTGCTTCTTGTGCTGGTATCGTGCCGCGAAAAGAAACAGCCGCCTGCTGTTACCAGGACCGCGGTAAACGAAACCATTGCCGATACCGTACCGCCGCCGGTTGTTGAAGAAGACACGGTGCTGCCGGTACCGCCGCCGCCGCCCCCTGTCAAAAACCCATCTGGTATTTACAGGACGATACTTCCATTCGCCAAAGGCGAGCGCGTCGAACATATCGTGCAATTCAACAGGGACCGCACGTTCCGGCTCCAGGAAACGTGGCATACCAATGACAGCGTGGTTGCTGCTGCGGGCACCTGGGCCCCATCCGGCGGCTTCATCTGGCTCTACACCGACGAGGTGGTTCGCGCCCGGTACAGGTGGAAAGCAGCACAGCTCCAGTATTATAACGCCGGTCAGAAAAAGGACTTCCCGATGCAGCAACAGCCGCACATCATGCAGAACAAGGTCTGGCGGAAGAGAAGCACCGAAGGGATCACTTTTTTCGGGATCGGGAATGAACCCTTCTGGAGCATTGAGCAAAAGGCTGATTCCCTTCATTTCTCTATGGCCGACTGGCAAGAGCCGGTCCGGGCAAAGCTGCAGGACGCTGCAAATACCGGTGATTCCGTGGTGTTTACTGCTATGCATGATTCCGTCCTGCTCCGCGTAACGGTTCTGCCGCGCTTCTGCAGTGATGGCATGAGCGACTTTATGTATCCTAACGCGGTAAAGGTGCAATACCAGCAGCAGACGTTCAGCGGCTGCGGCGTGCTATTCCGGTAATCGGTGCACTTCCTCCTGGCAGGCTGCCATTCCAAAATACTTGTGGCATTGGGGACAGAAAAGTTCCGTCGCGTCGGTCAGCAGCAGGTATTCCTGTGCAGTGTCCGGCCCTTTGCCGTGCCAGCCACAGGCACAGGTAAATTCATGGTCAGAAAGATCGTGGGTAAAGATCGGGTGCATCGCTTCAAAGATGATACCGGGGATGCAATGGCACAATACCCAAAAAGGAGTAATTGCACAGCCTGCCTGCATCCCGCTTTAGCAATTTTTTACAGGATGGATGACAATAGATCCGTTTTCAGCTGCGTTACGATCTTACCATTGCGCTGCTTGTGAGCCTAAACGGACGGGTATGCACAAGGTTTATCTTTTACTGCGCAACAACAGGCAGACGGGCCCTTATACACTCGATGAGCTGGTAAGTATGCAGCTCAGGCCGTTCGATCTTGTCTGGATCGAAGGAAGGAGTTTTGGCTGGTCGTACCCGTCAGAGCTGGAACAACTAAAACCTTACGTCAGCGAAGCGCCCGCGGCTGCGACACCAGTTAAAGAAGTAAGATCCATTCCAATTGCCAATAACGAAGTAAGATCCATTCCAATTGCCACTAACAAAGAAGAATCCCCTGTTACCGAAAGGACGTTACCTGCCGCAGCAGAACAAAAACATATTTACGTAAGCCTGCCGCCCGGCGTTATGGTGCAGCAACCGGCACAGGCTGACCCGGCAATACGGCTGGAGGAAAAAGCAGAAGCTCTCCGCAGGAGGGTGCAGGAATATTCAGCCAGCCATGTTGAGGAAAAGCCTGTAGCTAACGGCCACGTATATGCGGACACTACCCCGGAGCCCGAAGAACTCACCACCAGCTACCGGCGCAGCCTGCAGGACGTGGAAGCCGAGTATGCCAGCTGGATGGTGAAGAGCCGTCGCGCAAAGAAGCAGCGCCGGCCAGCCATCATGTTTGCAGCGTTGGCAGTGGCTGCCATTTCGGGCGTCGTTTACCTGTTGCTCCCTGCAGATCAGCCTCCGGCAGCAGTTGCTACCGCACCTTCACAACAGATCATTGCGGCTGAAGCGGAACAGCCCGTCGAAAATATAAGACCTATGGAAAATGTACCGGGGGCCACCACCCGGAACGAACCTCCTTTGAAGGACCAGCCGTACTCTCTGAAAACCTCCCCCCGGAAAATGGCGCAGAAGGAAGGAGCTGAGCGCGGGGATCGAAAGGTTGCCACGACGGCCCCCCCGGAAAACAGTGACGCCCCGGTTGTTGAGGAAGAAGAAACAGCCGCAGTTCCAACAACGCCTGAAAAAAAGAAAACGCTGGGCGCTGCCATCAGCAAGCTTTTTAAGGGACTGAAGAAAAAACCGCAGGAAGAAGAACCCGTGTCTTCGGAGAATACGGGTAGTGAACGCCGTTCCACCCAGCGTGAGCCCGCCGGGGAAATCACGGATGCCGCGCTGGAAGAAAACATCCGCCTGAGAACGGACCAGGGAAACGAATCCTGGATGATGGGTGTCCACGGCATGAAGCTGACGCTGGTGAACCGGAACCACGTGCCGTTGGGAGCCATAGTGGAGGTATCTTATTACACAGAGCAGAACACGCTGGTCGAAAAGAAGACGATGCAATTCTCCAATGTACCGGCCATGAAGAACAGCACGCTGCCGGTGCCCGATCACCGCATGGCCGACCGCGCCGAATTCAGGGTGGTGCAGGTACAGGCATCGTCTTCTTCGGTAGCGCACAAATGAGCAGAATCCTAAGTTAAAAGTTTAACGGGTTAACAGCTTAAAACGGTGATCGCTGTGCGGACGCTGCGCTCGCCGTGCAACTTCCCTGTTCACCAGGCAAACCTGAGCTTCACAGGGAAGGCGAATGTGCGACACGGAAATTTTGAATGTTGAATGTTGAATTATAAAAGTTGACGGCAGAATAGTCGATTTCCTGATCAGCTCCGTAGGAGCGACAGTTCGGTAGAAACGGAATATTTAGAAGAAATTAAAGCCCCGTAGGGGCGACACAGAAATTTTGAATGTTGAATTTTAAATCTTG
>DASUVB010000480.1:0-2956 GCA_036373835.1 Flavisolibacter sp.
TGTACCCGTATGAACTTCAATTGCAGGTGGAGCAGTCAGAAGATTTCATCCGGCCGGCATTGGCCGCCAACTTTTTTTTCAACTACCCGAAAGGCGGCGGACTGCAGGCGCGCTTCTTTGCAGGTAAGTTTATTTATATCGGCGAGAAAACATTTGCAAAGCAATTCGCTACGAGCCGCTACCATCTCAACATGACCGGCGCGAACGGGTACGAGGATTACACCTACAGCGACCTGTTCATAGGGAGGAACCGGTTCGAGGGCTTCGCCAGCCAGCAGATCATGATCCGCGACGGCGGCTTCAAGGTGCGCACGGACCTGCTTGCGGAAAAGGTAGGACGGACGGACGACTGGCTGATGGCAGTGAACTTCAGCTCCAGCGTTCCACAGAAAATGAATCCGTTGTCGGTCCTGCCTGTAAAGATACCGCTGCACGTGTACCTGGATATCGGCACACATGCCGCCGTATGGGAGCGCAATGCCACCGATGACCGTTTTCTTTTCAATGCAGGATTTCATTTGCCATTCTTCGACGGCATGTTCAACCTGTGCATCCCGGTACTGTATAACTCCGTGTATGGTGATTATTTCAAGTCAACCATCACCGGCAGCCGGTTTTTGAAGACCATGTCTTTCAGCATCAACCTCGACACTGATATCTTTAAAAGGTTCAACAGGGAGGCGGAGTTCTGATGACAACAGGCGACCCGATACGGCATCTGCGCAGAGACCAGCTGGAGGATGCGCGATGGAATGCCGTCATCCGGGATGCGCCGAACGGGAGGATCTATGCAACGACCGAATACCTGGATCACATGGCAGACAACTGGGACGCACTGGTGCTGGGCAACTATGCCGCGGTGATGCCGTTGCCCTGGCGCCGCAAGTTCGGCATCAGCTACCTGTACCAGCCGGCACTGACCGCGCAGCTGGGCATATTCGGAAATGACATCACCGGTAAGACGGTGGAAAGCTTCCTGGATGCAATTCCCTCACGCTTCCGCTTATGGGATCTTTCATTGAACCAGGGAAACCTTTTTGATGATGTCTCCTATGACCTGTCTGTTCGCATCAATTATGTTTTGAACCTTGATCATCCCTACGACGCGTTGTCAGCGAACTACCGCGACAACATCAGGCGGAATATTCGCAAGTGTCGCGAGCTTGGATGTACGGCAGACAGGGACTTCCCGGTGGAAGAGGTCATCGGGATCGTGAGGTTGCAGCCGATGGGACTGGCAGATGCTGACCTTGAACATTTCAAAAAGCTTTACCCGGTGCTGCGCGACCGCCAGCAGGCAACCACGTATGGCATCCGGTCGGCTGGCGGTGACCTGATGGCATCCTGCGTATTTTTCTTTTCACATGGCCGGGCCTACTATATCCTCGTGGGAAATCACCCAAACGGCCGGACGTTGGGCGCTTCCCACGCGCTCATTGATGCATTTATCCGGGACCATGCGGGGAAACAGATGTTACTGGATTTCGAAGGAAGCGACCTGCGCAACCTGGCCTTCTTTTACAGCAGCTTCGGCGCAATGGAAGAGCATTACCCTGCTATCCACCTCAACCGCCTGCCCCGCCTCATCCGCTGGTTAAAATAAGTTGCAGCGGCAGCGATTTTAGCTTCAGTAACCGTGTAATGAACGTTTTTACTTTTTCATTTTACATTTTTCATTGCCACACGGGTTCAGATTCAAATTTGCGAAACCTCCATCCGCTTATCTTTGCGGCAAATTTTCGATCATGAATCTGCACGAGTACCAGGCCAAGGAGCTTCTGAAAAAATATGGTGTCCCGGTCCAGGAAGGTTTTGCCGTGAATACGCCCCACGAAGCACAGGAGGCATACCGCCAGCTGAAAACCACGTATGAAAGCCCGTTTGCCGTACTGAAGGCACAGATCCACGCCGGCGGCCGCGGAAAGGGAAAGATCCGTGAAACCGGTGTCAATGGCGTAAAGGTGGTGAAGTCGCTCGACGAGGTGACCGAGTTCTCAGAAAAGATACTGGGAGGTACACTGGTAACGCTGCAGACCGGTGAGGCAGGAAAGGTGGTCAATAAAATTCTCATCGCGCAGGACATGTATTATGACGGGCTGCACGAGAAAAAAGAATTCTACCTGTCCATCCTGCTCGACCGTGCAAAGGGAGAGAATGTGATCATGTACAGCACCGAAGGTGGTATGGATATCGAGGAGGTGGCGCACAAAACACCGGAGAAGATCTTCAGAGAGTGGGTACACCCGGGTGGCGGCCTGCAACCATACCAGGCGCGCAAGATCGCTTTCAACCTGGGACTGAAGGGCGACGCGTTCCGAAACATGACACGATTTGTTACCAACCTGTATAGCGCCTATGCGGGGCTTGACTGCGGCATGCTCGAGATCAACCCGCTGTTCAAGGCCTCCGACGACAAGATCGTTGCTGTTGACTGCAAAATGAACCTGGATGATAATGCGCTCATGCGTCACCCGGACCTCGCCGCGCTGCGTGATATCAGCGAGGAGGACCCGACAGAAGTGGAAGCGGGAAAGCATAACCTCAATTTTGTAAAGCTCGATGGCAACGTGGGCTGCATGGTCAATGGTGCCGGGCTGGCGATGGCTACGATGGACATGATCAAGCTGAGCGGAGGCGAACCGGCGAACTTCCTGGATGTTGGCGGTACCGCCAACGCGCAAACCGTGGAAGCGGGCTTCCGCATCATCATGAAGGATCCGAAAGTAAAAGCCATCCTCATCAACATATTCGGCGGGATCGTTCGCTGCGACCGCGTGGCGCAGGGCGTGATCGATGCCTATCGCAATATGGGTGACATCAACATTCCCATTATTGTGCGCCTGCAGGGAACCAACGCCGAAGAAGCGAAAAAGCTGATCGATGAAAGCGGCCTGAAAGTGCAGTCGGCCATCCTGCTCAGCGAGGCAGCAGACCTGGTGAACAGGGCGGTGTCCGC
>DASUVB010000481.1:0-12165 GCA_036373835.1 Flavisolibacter sp.
TAATGCCCATAAAGTGGAAGAAATACGCGCGGCATTACCCGATACCATTAAGATCATCACCCTGGCTGAAGCCGGCCTGGATATCGATATACCGGAGCCGCACGACACGCTCGAGATGAATGCGGCTGAAAAAGCACGAACGATCTTTCACCTGACGGGCCAGGATTGCTTTGCAGACGACACAGGGCTGGAAGTGCCTGCGCTGGGCGGTGCACCCGGGGTCAAAAGCGCCCGTTACGCCGGCGAGGGGAAGTCCTTCAGCGACAATGTTGACAAGCTCCTCAAAAACATGGAAGGAATCTCCGACAGGCGTGCACGCTTTCGCGCGGTGTTCTGTCTCAGGTATCATGATGGTGAAAAAATGTTCGAAGGCATTTGCGAGGGCGGGATCATTGATCATCCAAAAGGCACCCATGGTTTTGGATATGATCCCGTGTTTGTACCTTCCGGCGCCGACAGGACCTTCGCGGAAATGACACTGGCAGAAAAGAATGCCTACAGCCACAGGAAACGGGCTCTGGAGAAACTGGTTTTATTTTTGAATAACTTAACGGTAAACGAACAATATTGAATAATGTAAGCAACCAAATTTTCGATGAATCCGACTTAATTGATGGATGTATCAGGGGCGACCGCCGTTTGCAGCGTGAGCTGTACCAGCGGTTTGCGTCGAAAATGTACGGGGTATGCTTACGGTATGCAGGCAATACGGAGGAAGCCGAGGACATTTTACAGGAAGGCTTTATCAAGGTGTTCAACAAGATCGGCAGTTTCCGGAAGGAAGGATCTTTTGAAGGATGGATCAGGCGGATTTTTGTCAATACAGCCATTGAACACTACCGGAAAAAAATTTACCTGCAGCCAATAACGGAGTATGAGGAAAATACGGTGGAGGGAAAATACCTCAGCGTTCTGGACAGCCTGGCTGAAAAGGATATCATCCAGTTGGTCCAGCAGCTGTCTCCCGGGTACCGCACCGTTTTTAATATGTACGTAGTTGAAGGGTATACCCATAAACAGATAGCAGATGCACTTGGGATCAGCGAAGGTACCAGCAAATCCCAGTTGTCAAGAGCGAAGCAGATATTGCAGGACCTTGTGAAAAATTACCTGGAAAGGACCAAACAACTACCGTAATGAGCAAAACACTTCAGGACAGGTTATTACATTATTCCGCTGAACCACCCACCCGGGTGTGGGACAGGATCAATGCTGCCCTGGATGCACGTACCGATGATCTTCCTGAACGCCTGGCCCGCTACCAGCAAGCCCCGCACCCGTCCGTCTGGCACCGGATTGAAACCGCCCTCGATAATAAGCTGCATGGAACACCATTGCATCTCCGCTACCGCAGATGGATCGGTTATGCGGCTGCGGCAGTCCTTATTTCTGCCATCATTGTAACGGCGGTCATGCTGAATAATAAAACAACGGAAAGCACAGTTGCCCGGAATCCTCCGCCTGCGGAGCACCCACAGGTACCGGCAGCGACTGAACCGGTACAGGATACTTCTCCTGGCATTACACCGGCAGATACACCGCGGGAAGTCACTCCAGTGCGCACCCGAAACATTGCAGCATCCAAACCTGCACAACGGAAAAAGCTCCATCGCCCCGCAACAGCATCCGGTAACTATGTTGTCTACAGCAGCCTCGATGGCAGTGCCATGCGGGTGTCCCGCAAAGTGGTGCCACTGGTCCGTTGCGCTGAAGAAAACTTAACCTGCTGGCTGCACCTGAGGATGTTGCAGGAGAAAGCAGCGACATCCATGTCGGCAGATTTTACGGGCGTTCTGGAAATGCTGACTAATTTGCGCGAAAACAAGTAACATGGCCCGCGTCCGGGTGGAACTGCCAGCACATTTTCCTTTCAGCACCGCTATTACCGTCCGCATCACGGATCTTAATTACGGCAACCATGCCGGCAATGATGCAATCCTTGCCTTTTTCCACGAAGCACGGGTCCGTTTCCTGGAGCAGCGGAGCCTGAAGGAACTTTCATTCATGGGCGTAAGCCTGATCATGCGCGACGTCATCATTGAGTATAAGGCAGAAGTATTTTACGGTGATGAACTGACTATAGAAGTTGCAGCCTGTGGGTTTACAGGTGTGGGGTTCGACCTGTGCTACCGGATGATGAAATCAGCTACAGGCCAGGTCGCTGCTGTGGCGCGCACCGGCATGGTGTGCTATAATTATGAAAGCAGGAAAGTGGCGCGGTTGCCCGAAGGTGCACGATCCAGGCTGGAAGGATGATCACTGATTCCAGATGCGCCAGTTCTCTTCCGCCTGCAAAACCAGCATTTCGTACCCGTTGCGGATGGCAGCGCCGCGCTTCTCCCCTTCCTGCAGGAACAGCGTTTTCTCAGGATTGTACACGAGGTCGAACAGTACATGCTGCCTCCCTATAAATTCGTATGGAATCGGCGGACACTGCGCCTGCTGTGGCGACATTCCGAGTGGCGTCGTGTTGATGATGACGGTATGTTCAGAAAGGGTATGATCATCAAGTTGCTTGTATGACAATGCCCCCGGGCCAGGGTTCCTGCTGACGGTGGTATGAGGAATACCCAGGCTATCCAGCGCATAATTCACGGCGGCGGCCGCGCCCCCGCTACCCAACACCAGTGCTTTGGTATGATGTGGCTGCAACAAGGGCGCAATGCTGTTCCTGAAACCGATCCAGTCCGTGTTGAAACCCTCCATCCTTCCATCACGGATACGAATGCAATTGCATGCCTGCAGTCCCAGTGGCAGTTCCCGCTTATCGTCGAGGAACCGCAGTACTTCTTTCTTATAGGGAATAGTTACGTTCAGCCCGCAAAGCCCCGGTAACCGGCGCAATGCCGACAGTTCTTCAATGGATTTCAACGGGAACAGGTCGTAGGAACAGCCGGTGATTCCTTCGCGGAGAAATTTTTCTTCAAAGTATTTCTTGGAGAACGAATGCGTGAGCGGGTAACCGATCAGGCCAAAGCGTTTCATGCATTTTCCTTGTTCAGGTACAGGTGGAAGGTATCGCCCCGCAGCCCGATGCGCATGGCCTCCAGGGGCAGCACTTCGGATGGTGCAATATTACCCAGGTTCACATTGCACCCGAGCAACTCGATAAAATACAGCTGCTGTGCCTTCTGTGGCGCTTCCCAAATGATCTTTTCCTGGGGGATCTGCGTCAGGATCTCCTGCACAAGTCCTTCGCGCACCTCGCCGCTGCCGCGGTAGATACCCACGTTGCCGGCCTCCCGGGCTTCCGCAATCACATAGGTGGCGCCGGCGTTGAGCTCCGCGCGCATCAGCTCAATCCACTTGTACGGGGGGATAATGTGTGCCGCATCCTTGCTTCCCACTTCACTGAGGACAATGGCATACTTTGTCAGCTTCTCTATATACCCGCACTTTTCTGCGTGGGGAATCGTAATGGAGCCGTCGCTGACTTCTATATAGTTAATGCCGTAGTTGCGGCATACTTCCACGTAATCTTCAAACTGGTTCCGGATGAGAAATGCCTCGAACAGCGTGCCGCCGAAATAGATGGGAATTTCAAAGTTGCGATATACTTCAAGTTTCTGTTCCAGGTTTGGCGTTACGAAAGAGGTACCGAAACCGAGCTTGATGATATCTACATGAGGATGGGCTACGCTCAGGAAATTCTTAGCTTCTTCAACGCTCAGTCCCTTATCCATCACCATGGTTAATCCTGACGTGCGTGGCTTCTGGTTCCTGTCAGGAATCTGCGATAGGTTGAAATTCATTGTAGCAGTGGTTGTTAATTGGCCGCAAAAATAGGGAAGTAAAAATAACCCCGGCCGTGATTTCGATCACCTGCTTCGTTTGTACTGGGCGATCAGATCCACCACCTGCGGGTTCTGAAGGATAGCGGGATTGATCTGCACAAATTTCTTTACAAAACGCGGCTGGAGCGATAGTCCCTTTTCAAGGTACAGCAATGCTTCCTTGGTCTTGCCCATTTCAAACAGTACCGCGCTGAGGTAGAAATAAAATATGGGTTTGTTGTTCGTATGTCCCAGTGCTGCCTGCGCCTGCTGCTTTGCCTCTGAATAAAATCCCGCGTTGTACAGGCAACGGATCAGTGCCTCCCAACCTGCTATATTCTTAGGGCGCACACGAACGGCTGTAGAAAGAAATTGAACGGCCTCCCGGATGTCATTGAGCTGCATTTTGCATTCTCCCATCAGCAAATTGTATTCATGCTGCAGGCGATGGATCTTCAGTGCCGATTCCAGTTGCTTTACCGCGCTTACCCACTGCTCCTCGTTGTAGTAAGTACAGGCGATCTTGTAATACAGCTTGCTGTCGTCGGGGTTCAGGTGCGATGCCTTGCGATAATGGAACCGCGCCTGCGCATAGTTCTTCAGGCGGTCATAGCAATGCCCGATCGCTTCGTAGATCACCTCTTCGGGCTTCGACAGCTCCAGCACTTTTTCAAGCGCCTCGATGGCTTCCCGGTACTTCCGCAGGCGGATGTAAGCATCGCCAATATTGCGGTACGCATAATCGAACTTCTCGTCGATGGCCAGCGCATACTGGTAGGCGTCGATGGCTTTTTCGTAGAGCTTCAGTCCCTGGTAAGCTGCGGCCAGGTTGAACCAGGCCAGCTCACTGAATGGCTGTTCGTCGATGATCTTCAGGTGCAGCCGTATGCTTTCCTCGTTGCGGCCCGTAAAGTCTGTCCAGAAACAGATCTTATACAGGGCTTCCTCGCTCGTAGGATCTTCCTCAAGGATCATCTTGAGGCAGTCAAAAACCTTGTCGAACTCTTCGTAATCATCATACACATCCGCCAGTTCGAACAGCAGCTCGATTTTTTCCTGGCCCTCGTATGACCCGATAGCCTCTTCCAGCACCGCCACCGCTTTTTCGTGCATATCCAGCGCCAGGTACGCATCCGTTTTCAGTATATGGAGGTTGATATCCGTAGCATCGAAAAGCTCAGCTTTCTCCAGGATCTCCAGCGCTTTGTAATATTTGCGCGAAGCCAGGAGCAGGTCGGCTTTCTTGATGAGAAGGGGTGCTGAGTATGGAAAATATTCAATGGCTGTCTCGGCGGCCTCGAGCGCCTTGGACAGGTCTTCCTGTTCGTCGAAATAATCTATGATCTTTTCGAACGCTTCTTCCTCCAGGAACACACTGCTGACGCCATTTTTGAGATCGAAATATGATTTTAAAAGCTCATCTATGCTCTCCTTGTCCTGATAGGGGTCTGTATACATTTAGTAATCTCCTGTAACAAATTAAGCTAACGAAAAAAAAAGAACAACTTTATGTAACAAAATCTTACACCCACCGTTAAATAAAGGATAAAGAAATTGATAAGTGGTTGAAAGAATGTTAATATTTCACGCTATCTTTGTGCCAGAATGAATCTAACCGCGTCCATAACCAAACGTCTGATCAGGAGAAAAGTGGTATTTGCCATCCTGATCACTGCTTCTGTAGCAGCTTTTGCTACATCCGGCGGCGGCGGTAAGAAATCTTCATCCACATCATACGGCAGTAAAAATTTCACACTGCGATCAGGCTATAACTACAAGAGCAATAACCTGCTCAGCCTGAATGCAAAGAACTATATTACCCTGAATACCACCATTACCTATCAGAGAGGAAATGCCACATTTGTGCTTCCCCTGAAGAAAAAGGTGTTGCTGGACAAGGTGAAATTCACCCCGGCTCCCCGCAATTTTTAATTACCCTTGCTTTCCTTGTAAGTCATCACGCGGTAACCTGATTTAGGCAGGTCAAACTTTGCTGCCGGTACCGGGTTGAAGCTGATCTTCGAAACCGTGTAGGTTACCTTCATATTACCCATATTGGTCTCATATTCCAGGGCCAGGCCCGGAAGGTTCCGGTTCGCATATTGAAAATCCTTGTTTTCCAGCAGAAGGTCCGTTGTATACCATACCGTGAACGTCGTGCCGTCACTCATGGTTCCTGTCGCTTTTTTACATTTATAGCCCAGGATGGTCCTGGTAGCTTCCGGGTCATAAGTGAAGGCAACATCCTCGTATTTGCGGTTGGCGTCCTTCCAGTCGGCTGGTGTCAGGTTGATCATATACCGCTGCTCACCGTACTCCTTCAGGATGGTAATGGCGTTCTTAGCCCCGTCAATGATGGTCGACTGGGTTCCGAGCGGGCTTACCATTTCGGACCGGGTCTTATTACCCTTGATATAGACCACACTGGTAGCGCCATCCAGGAAATCGGCATTCTGGGGCTTGTCAGAGCCCGTATTGATGACGATATCATAGTTGATGGTGCCGTCGGTCAGCTTCTTCTGTCCCATAACAGGCAGCGCTGCCGCAAAAGCCAGAATTACTAAAATGGTCCGAACAAGGTTTGTCATACAGTTATATTAACGTTTCTAAGACGAACCAAATATCATATTTAGTTGCGTAAACAAAAATCCCCCGTGTTAATCTTCGGGGGATCTGTTAAAGCGTTTAACGGTTCTTTTTCTGGGATTCCTGCATTTTTTTCTGCTGCTCCTGCATCTGCTCAAAACGTTCCTGCCATTTACTTTTTGTCTTTGGCTTGAGGCGGTTGGCCTGCAGCCTGGCCAGCAGCTTATCGTGGTCGATAATGTAATTCTGGATCACGAACTGGAGCGCCAGGGTGATGACATTCGAAACGGTATAATACCAGGTAAGACCCGATGGAAGCTTGTTGAAGATGAACAGCAGGATGATGGGGAAGAAATACGGCATGTACTTCAAAACCGGGTTGTTCTGGTCGGGCGCCATGCTCATGCTGTAGATCGAGATCAGGAAGCTGGTAACCACCGCAAGGATCGTGAACAGGCTTACGTGGTCGCCGTAGATCCAGTTGATCACAGGGACATAGCCGAAATCAAGTATGGAATCGGATTGCGACAGGTCGCTTGCCCACAGGAAACTTTTCCCGCGCAGGGCCACGCTCGCATTGAAGAACGAATACAGGGCAAAGAAGATCGGGATCTGCAGCAGGCCGGGGATACAGCCACCCAGTGGATTCACGCCCGCTTCGCGAAACAGCTTCATCTGCTCCATGCTGATCTGCTGCTGGTCGCCCCCGTACTTTGCCTTGAGCTGCTCGATCTCCGGGCGCAGTACTTTCATCTTGGCACCACTCAGGTAACTGGAATAGGTCAATGGTGAGATCAGCAGGCGGATGGCGAGGGTCAGCAGCAGGATCACGATACCGTAGTTCATCGTATACGTCGCAAAGAGGTCGAACAGCGGGATCACGATCCAGCGGTTGATGTACTTCACAAAAGCGAAGATCCCGCTCCCGAGGTTTACCATATCCTCCATGTCATTGCCATACTGTTTCAGTGTTTTGTAATCCGTAGGCCCATAGTACAGTGCAAGTGGTATCGCGCTTTCATCCTGCGGAACGCGCAACTTCAGGACGGCCGTGGCCTGTACTACCGTATGCTGGTCGGTATCGGACGGAGCCACCCATTCGATGCGGGCAGAAGAAAAATTGTTTTTGGCGATAAGCGTGGTATTGAAGAACTGCTGCTTGACGGAAACCCAGTTTACCGGCTTGCTGAACTCTTCCTGGTCGCTGGAAACTGCCGAAGTATAATCATAGTCGCCATCCACGCGGTAACCGATCGCCGATTGCTGCTTTTCATAATTCAGGTCCTTCTGAAGCTGCATCGCCCGGCGCTGCCAGGTCAGGCTGATGGTGTTATCCTGCAACAGCGTGGCGGCCCCCTTCACCTGCATGTCAAAATCGATCATGTAATTATCCGGCCGGATCACGAAACGGTGGGTCAGTGATCTCCCGTCCGGTGTATGCACTGAATAGCTGATCGTCTGCGTTCCATCAGCTGCTTTTTGAACTGCGGCGGGCTGAAAATACAGGGTGGCCGCCTCCACGGTCTTCTGCGGCGTCGCTGCCACCCTGTAGTTGATGCCGTCGAAATCAGTTGCCGCCAGCCTGATATTGCTGCTGTCGGCATTTTTGTAATCCTTCAGCTCCACCCATTTTGGCTGGCCGCCCCTGTTGGTGAAGGCCACTTTGATCACCTTGTTTTCATATACCGCTATCTGCTCTGTCCCGGTTGCGGTCTGCCCGAAAAGCGTATCGGCCACCGGCTGTACTACGGTATCCGTGCGGACAGCTACAGTGGTATCGATCTTTGTTTTTACAGGCTGCTGTGCGGCGCGTGCCGAATCCTCCTGGGCGCGCTGTTTGGAAAGTGCTGCCTGCTGCTGGTTGTTGTAGTAGAAAAAACCGAAAAACAGAACAGCCAATATGATAAAACCAATGATGGTATTACGGTCAAAATTCATCTGGGAAGGTTAATGTTCAGGGGTTCCTGTTAAAGGCGGCAAAGATAGAAGGAACTTTCCGCATTCAGCGAATGAATTCCATCATCTGCAGCCGGTGAAAAGCAGGCCAGTCACAACATTTCGCTTTGCAGCAGCGGGTTCTTTGTAACGGTTTTGTGTTCGTAATAACGCTTGGCCGCCGCCACGAAATGGACGAACAGCGGGTGCGGGTTTTCCACCGTACTTTTCAGCTCGGGGTGATACTGGCAACCGATAAAGAACGGGTGTGATGGTATTTCGATCAGCTCGACCAGCCCTGTCTGCGGATTTTTACCGCTGGCGATCATCCCGCTTTTTTCATATTGCTCCAGGAACTGGTTGTTGAATTCATACCGGTGCCGGTGGCGCTCACTGATCTCGGTAGTGCCATAGATCGAATGAGCAAGTGTACCCGGCCTGATCTCGCAGGGATAGGCGCCGAGGCGCATGGTTCCACCCTTCATCGTAATGGCCTTCTGCTCTTCCATCATGTTGATCACCGCATCCTGTGTTTCGGGACTCATCTCCGTGGAATGCGCGCCCTCGATGCCCAGCACATTGCGCCCGTATTCGATCACGGCCATCTGCATGCCGAGACAGATACCAAAGAACGGCAGGCCGCTTTCACGTGCGTAACGCACGGCCGATATTTTGCCTTCGATGCCACGGTGTCCAAAGCCCGGCGCTACCAGCAGCCCGTCCAAGTTGTGGAGCTTCTCCCCGACATTCTCGGGTGTGATGAACTCGGAATGGATCGACACCACCTGCACCTTGCATTCGTTGATGGCCCCGGCGTGCACAAAGGATTCAAGAATGGACTTATACGCATCCTGCAGCTCAACGTATTTGCCGATCAGGCCAATTGTGATCCTGGATTTCGGGTATTTGAATTTATCCAGGAACTCTTTCCACTTACCGAGGTCGGGCTCATGCTGTGAAACCATATCCAGCTTTTTCAGCACAATGAGGTCGAGCTTTTCATTCATCATCAGCAGCGGTACTTCATAAATGGTGCTGGCATCGGGTGCTTCTATCACCGCTTCCGCCTTGACATTACAGAACAGCGCGATCTTTTTCTTAAGGTCCATCGTCAGCGGCTCCTCGGTACGGCACACGATCACATCGGGGAACACACCGCTTTCGCTCAGCATTTTCACGGAGTGCTGCGTGGGCTTTGTCTTCAGCTCCTTTGCCGCCTTCAGGTATGGGATCAGGGTCAGGTGCACTACCAGCAGGTCCTCGTCGGGCAGTTCCCACTGCAGCTGGCGGATCGCTTCGATGTATGGCAGCGATTCGATGTCGCCCACTGTACCGCCGATCTCGGAAATAATGATATCATACTTGTTGGTCTGGCCCAGCAGCAGCATGCGCCGCTTGATCTCGTCGGTGATATGCGGGATCACCTGCACCGTTTTGCCGAGATAGGCACCTTCACGCTCGCGCGTGATCACATGCTGGTAAATCCGGCCTGTGGTCACATTGTTGGCCTGCGACGTAAATATGTTCAGGAAGCGCTCGTAATGTCCCAGGTCCAGGTCCGTTTCGGCCCCGTCCTCCGTTACGTAACATTCACCATGCTCGTAAGGATTGAGCGTACCCGGATCCACATTAATGTACGGATCGAATTTCTGGATGGTCACCCGCAGGCCTCGCGCCTGCAGCAGCTTGGCAAGCGATGCCGCAATGATCCCTTTCCCGAGGGAAGACGTAACCCCACCTGTAACAAAAATATACTTGGCCATTATAAATGGTTATTAATTCAAATTGCTATGAAACAAGCTGGATCTAAAGAATCATCTTCCGTTGTGTCACTCACTTGTACGCCTGTAATTCTACTGAGCTTGTTGATGACCATACGGATGTGCGGTCGCACATTGTATCCGGGAGGTCATGCAAACCTACAGCAATTTTTGCAGCAGAAAAGCCTTTTTGGGAGGCTGTGGAAAAATGTGAATATCAGATCATGGAAAGTGCTCCTTCCGATTCCAGCTCATGGGAAAGCATCCGTTCGATGGCGGTGTCGTAAAGCCCGCGCCATTTGGCGATAGTCCCCCACGACTTCCCATCAACCAGCACCTGGCCCGCCGTGACCACGCCTACCTGGCGGAATGGCACGAACCCCGCCATGCGCTGGAAGTCCGCAGCCATGTCTGCAGCTACAGAAACCACCACCCTGCCCTGGCCTTCGCCAAACAGGAACGCATCCTTCCGCAGCTGGTCGTCCGTCCGGATCTCAAAGCCGCGGCCATGTACGAACCCGCTTTCACACAGCGTAATGAACAATCCCCCCTCGCTGACGTCGTGCGCGGAAAGGATCACCTCCTCTCGGATCAGCCGGGCCAGCACCTGGTGCAGCGCCACCTCAGCCTCCAGGTCGAAATAGGGCGCCGGGCTGTGCGTAATGCCGACCACGTTGTGCAGGTATTCGCTGCAGCCTATATCGCCTGTAATGTTACCGAGAACAAAAATCAGGTCGCCCTCTTCCTGGAAGCCGAGGGACATCCTGCGGCTCATATCCTCTACCAGTCCCACCATGCCGATCGTCGGTGTCGGGTACACGGGCCCGTCGGGGTTCTGGTTGTAAAAGCTCACATTACCGCCGGTAACGGGCGTGTTGAATCTCCGGCAGGCGTCGCCCATGCCTTTAACGGCATGTACGAACTGGTAATAGACCTCGGGATCATAAGGATTTCCAAAGTTGAGGCAGTTGGTAACGCCCAGCGGTTCACCGCCGCTGCACACAATATTGCGCGCCGCTTCTGCCACGGCGATCATGGCTCCTTTGTATGGATCTGAATAAACATACCGGCTGTTGCAGTCAACGGAAACAGCCAGGCCCTTGCCGGTCTCGCGCACCAGCACCACGGGCGCATCGGCCTGCTGGTTGGTGGTGGCATTAACGGTCCCTACCATGCTGTCATACTGGTGATAGATCCATCGCTTGGACGCGATCGTCGGCAGTTGGACCAGTTTTTCCGCCACGTTTTCGAGGTTGGCGGGAACCGGAACATCGTTTGGGTTGAATTCGCGGATCTTCGTGAGATAGGCAGGTTCTGAATATGGCCGGTCATACTGTGGGGCACCACCACCGAGCACGAGCTCGTGGGCGGGTATCTCGGCCTCCAGGTTACCGGCAATGTAGAATTTCAACAGGCCATCGTCCGTCACTTCGCCGATGACCGCACTTTCCAGGTCCCATTTATCGAACACCTCTTTTACTTCCTGCTCCCTGCCCTTTTCCACCACCAGCAACATGCGCTCCTGGCTTTCGCTCAGCAGCAGCTCCCACGCCTTCATGTTTTCCTGGCGCGTGGGCACTTTGTCCAGGTCAATGCGCATACCTGCCTCGCCCTTCGCGCTCATCTCAGCTGTCGAGCAAATGATGCCCGCCGCGCCCATATCCTGCATGCCAACGACCGCACCGGTAGCAATGACTTCGATGCAGGCCTCCAGTAATTTCTTTTCCTGGAACGGGTCGCCAACCTGTACAGCGGGAAGTTCCTGCACACTTTCGGCGCTGATATCCGCAGATGCAAATGAAGCGCCCCCGATACCATCCTTGCCCGTTGCACTGCCTACATACATCACCGGGTTGCCGGTGCCTTTCGCGGTGGCCGATACCGTTTCACCGGCCCTCACAATGCCAACGCTCATCGCATTGACGAGCGGGTTGGTATGATAACATGCGTCGAAATAGATCTCACCCCCTACGGTGGGTACGCCGAAACAATTTCCATAGTGCCCAATGCCGTGGACCACGCCGGAAAGGAGGTGCTGTGTTTTGGTTTCATCCAGTCTTCCGAAACGCAATGAATTCAGTGCCGCGATCGGGCGCGCTCCCATGGTGAAA
>DASUVB010000482.1:0-8461 GCA_036373835.1 Flavisolibacter sp.
ACAAAAGCTTTATGATTCGTACAGTAATAATTGATGACGAACCTTCGGCAGTCCGCCTGCTGCAACTGGTGCTCGAAACAAAATGCTCGCGTGATATCGAAATCATCGCTGTCTCGAACGATCCATTCGAAGGAAAATTACTCCTCCAGGAGCTGAAGCCTGAACTTGTCTTCCTGGATGTACAGATGCCGGGAATGACCGGTATCGAGATCATACGAAGCCTCGTCAATCCCTCGTTCCAGGTGGTGTTCGTCACCGCTTTTGACAGGTACGCACTGGATGCGTTCCGCGTAAGCGCGGTTGACTATCTTTTGAAACCGCTGGAGGAGGTCGAGATCATGCGTGCAGTGGATAAGGTGAAACAAAACATCATGCGTAATGCCGGCATATCCGACCGTGTCGAAAAACTAGTGAAGGCATACCAGCCACCTTCTTTGGATGAAAACATCGGTATCGCTATGGCTGACAGGATCGTTTTTGTCAGGGTCAATGAGCTTACTTACTGCGAAGCAAAAGGTCCGTATACCACATTGTATATGGATGACGGGCAAAAGCTGGTCGCTTCGCGACCGCTGGGAGATTTCGAGGCCCAGCTTTCAGGCAGGAACTTTTTCAGGATCCATCACTCACTGCTGATTAACCTGAACAAGATCAGGGAATACCAGCGGAATGACGGGGGCTATGTGCTGATGCGCAACAATAAGAAGCTGGAGGTATCACAACGAAGGCGCAGGGATTTCCTGCAGGCAGTTTCGGCAATCGTCGTATAGCGATCGCATTAACATTAATGAGGCGTGACAGGTCCGCCTGCACGACCTTGTGAAAGCAATTCAACGGCGCCGGGGGGTCAGTTCATCTATATTCTTCACCAGGTCATCACCCCAAGGCATCTTTTCCCCCACGCCTGCGTATGTACTGGATCATCAGCATATGAACCTACTTGTACTGATATTCAGCTGCGCCTCCCTTACTACATTCGCCCAATTCGGACCTGCCCGCGTGGTACAGTCCGGCGGCGCCAATCCTGGTTTCTACCACGCCATGGCTTCCGGCGATCTTACCGGCGACGGATTTCCTGATATCATAGCGTCCCGCAGCAATCCCTGGCGGCTTGAATTATATGTCAACACGGGAAATGAAACCTTCAGCACCCCATCGCAGGTCAGCTATGGCATTGGTCGTATCCGCAGTCTTGCTATCATGGATGCCGATGGCAACCAGCAGCCTGACATCATATTTGGAACCGAAGAAGGCCTGCTGGCATACCTGCCACGCAACAATGGGCAGTTCGGCAGCCCGGTGATACTCGATACCAGCGTGGATTTTTCGGGCATGCCTGAGATCATCGTGGAAGACATGGACCGTGACGGAATTCCGGACCTGCTGTTGCTCGAACACTTCTTTCCCTCACTCAAGCGCGGCCTGCCGGCTGGCGGCTTCGCTGACCGTTCAGTCCTCATCGATTCCGCAAGGTTCACGGAATATTACAGCCTTGGTGTGGGCCATTTTAATAGTGATACCCTCCCTGATTTTGTCATCGGCGCAGGTGGCTTCCATATCTACACGGGTAATGGTGCTTCCTTCGATCATGACAGTTCATATGCAGAAGGACTGGTCATGAACCTGGCCGTGGCACGCCTGAATTCCGATGGCAATGCAGACCTGCTCATTCAAAATGCACACCAGTTCAAATCCTTCCTGTCGTCGCCTTCAGGCGCCCTGCAGGCGCCTGTTCTTTTCCAACCGGGGAATGCACACTATACCGGCTTCACCTCGCTGGATGTGGATATGGATGGTGACGAGGACGTGGTAGCCATCTACGATCAGCAGGATCGTATCGTATGGTTCCGTAACAACGGGCTGGGTGTTTTCCAGGGAGAACAGGTAATCCATGAGGTGCCTGGCGCATTCCTTTCACAACTGTTGCGCGCGGACATCAACAGGGATGGCAGGATGGATATCGTCTGGGCGGGAACCAATGGTATCCTTGGCTTTCACCTCAATGCGGGAATCGCTTCTTCGATCACCAGTCCCGACATGCACTCCCTGCAGGTTTACCCAAACCCCGCGCGGGGCAGTGTGCAGGTTCAGGTTGCGCGAAAGGGCCTGTTGTACATACATGATGCAGCAGGGCGACTGGTCATAGAACAACGCATCGAAGCCGGAACACATCGCGTGCCGGTACCGCAGACAACCGGAATTTATTTTATCGGTCTTATTTCGGGGAACAAAACTTACAGGACAGAACTGGTTATCCATTAACCGGGCTTGATGCCGGGCCTGGAAGTGTTATTGTACCAGACACCATCAATCTCCTGCACAATCATTTCGATCTGGTAGTCGGTCTTATCCTCGGTGGGATGGTATTCCTGCTTCAGGCTGGACCCAAAAAAGAAGGCAACGGTCTGGTATACCCGTGCATTGAAGCTTCCGCGGTATTCCCTGATAATGGCATAGCAGTTGTTGCCCGTCTGCCGGTTGATCAGCTTCATCAGGATCTTTCCCTGGTATACAGACAGGTTGGAAAGGGGGTCGGCAAACTGTTTCTTCAATTCCGCCTCGCGGCTCTTGATGTATTTTTTGCGCTCGCTTTTCGAAGTGGTGTTTTCGAGCTTTGCATTCACGTCGTTGATCACCAGCCCAGCCTGGCGCGCGTAAGGATAGGTAACATACACTGCATTGCGAAGTCGATTATAGGCGTCCATCACCTTCGCCAGTTGCTCGCCGGAAAGCTTCGATACAATGACCGTTTCCATTTCACCATAAGGCATCCATTCGCCATTGTAATAAATTGCCGGGACGATCAAGGTATCATTCCGTCCCCATTTTGCAGGGTCGGGACGCGCGGGGTCTTCCTGGGCCATCAGCACAGAGCTGGAAAGCAGTATTGAAAAAATTAAAAAGATGGCGGGCCTGCGGTGCATGACTAAAAATATAAAACAGCTTCCTGTTATCAAACAGACAGGTAAAATACATCAAATGCTGTTTATAAAACTTTAAAGTTGCCGCTCTTCAGGATTGGTTACGGCCTCCTGCTCGGGCACCTGTTGCAGGGAAGTCCTCGCCCGCGCAGCTTTACGGGATTCGATCCGCCAGAACATGCTCACAATGAACCCGATCACCGTGATGATAGTACCGATCCACAGGAGCAGGATGCCCGGGAAACGGTATGCCTTCAGGGTCACATACTGCATGACAGCGTCAGACTCTTTGATACCCAGTTCAATGCGATCCCCGTCAACCTTTTGCATCTGCACCACCAGGCTTTCTGCCACCAGCGTATCCGGCAGTGGAAATCCCTGCCCGCTCTTGGTGATCATCGATGCCTGGATCGTCGATACGGAGCCGGTCTTCGACTGCACGCGAAGCTTTGCTACCGAAGCACTGTCTTCTGGCCCAAATGAAGTTCCCGGGATATTCTTGTAGGAGCTGACGTCCTCCACAATTACGAAGCCGTTCGAATAAAAAACAGTGTCTCCCACGGTTGCCGGTACTGCCCTGAAATTCGCCGTGTCCTTATTCTTTTCCGGGTCGGGGAGCGATGTGATGTACGTAAAAATATCATGGGTAATGTAGTGGCGGGCATCCGGGTTGGCCATCAGTCCCATATTACCTTTATAATTGACAAAGGCATTCGGTGTGAGCGTAAAATTTTCCTTCCCGTCCATGCTTTCAAAACGGATATGGTAAAACCACAACGGCTTTTCAGGATGGCTGGAATCCTTTTCATACGTAACCCAGAAATTACCCATCTTGTTTTTCACGCCCTTCACCAGGGTCAGGTTCTCGCCTGGCTTCTCCGTACTTTGAGGTCCAAAATTCAGGAAGATACCCGACGTGTTGTGCGACAGGACTTCTTTCTTGGCGGATGAGATCAGGATGCCCAGGAGCATCAACGCAAAGCCAACGTGCGCTATAGCGCCGCCCGACCGCCGCAGGCTGCCTTTGAGGCCGGAAAAAATATATGAAGCGTTCGTTACGAGCGAATAGGTTGCCGCCACAATAGCCGCATAGATGGCGGCCATGTAAAAGTATCCATACTCCCTGTAATCGATCTGGGCCAGCACCAGGACCACGGTTGCTACACCGATGCCTGCCAGCGTTGGCCACAGCAATTTTTTCAGGAACACGCGTGGTGTGGCCTTGTACTTGAGATACATGCCGAAACCACTCAGTATGCCTATTATGATGGCCACGAAGATCTGGATCCGGTTGTAGGTAAACGCGGTATCCTCGCCAATAGCCAGGGGGTTGAAAAGTTTGTCGTCAGTCGTAAATAACCCGGCGATCTTGTTGATGACGGGGATCGAAGTCATGATGATGATCAGCAGTGCCGACAGGAAAAATACCAGCGACCCGATGAACATCCAGAACTCGCGCGCAGAGCTTTCCTCTTCCTTTGGAATGAAGGGGATCCGCTTATATCGTATGAAGAACAGCACCAGCGCCGGGATGACGAAAATGAACAGGAAGATCCGTAGTTGCCAGTTCATGCCAAGGTCTGTGAAAGCGTGCACGGAAGTATCCTGGAGGTCACCGCTCCGGGTGAGGTACGTGGAATACAAAACGAGCAGGAAGCTCAGAATGAGGAACAGGTGGCTCGTACGAAGCGCATTCCCGGTATGCCGGTAAATAAGCATGGTATGGATGCCGCCGATCAGCACCAGCCAGGGTACCAGCGATGCATTTTCAACGGGGTCCCATGCCCAGTAGCCGCCAAAATTGAGCGATTCATATGCCCACGCGGCACCCATCATGATGCCAAGGCCGAACACACCGGCAGAGAACAGGGCCCAGGGCAGCGCACGGCGTACCCAGTCGCCGTACTTGCGTGTCCATAATCCGCCAATAGCAAATGCGAAAGGTATGATGGTCGAAGCAAAGCCGAGGAAGAGCACGGGCGGATGGATCACCATCCAGTAGTTCTGCAACAACGGGTTCAGGTCGTTCCCGTCCTGGATCAGGCTGAGGTAATCCCGCCGCAATACACCCGACTCGTTGAAGAACTGTGGTGCTTCATCCAGCACGCCTGAATTGCGAAGCAAAATAAACGGGTTGGACCCGATATTCAGGTCACCCACGCTGGCCCCGAGGATCATGGTGGCCAGTGCGAACTGCGCAAAGCTGACAACAGCCATGACCGGTGCTTCCCACTCCTTTTCCTTCCAGATCACAAACAATCCCAGAACACAATGCCAAACGCTCCACAACAGGAAACTTCCCTCCTGTCCTTCCCAGAAACAGCTCAGCAGGTATTTCGGTTCCAGTGAGCGGCTGCTGTGCTGCCAGGCGTATTTATATTCAAAAAGGTGGTTGCTGATAATGTAGAACAGGATGCCGAAAACCGCGAAAACGGAAATGACCTCGATGATAAAGAATATCCGGGCCAGCCGTTTCCACTGCAGGTCAGCGGGCACCACCTTCAGGTCACCCCAGCGTGCATGGCTCAGGCCTTTGGAACTCTGAACACTTATGAAATAACTTATCGTTGCACCTAAAGAAGATACCAGGGAAAGGATCAGGAAAAAATGTCCCAGCTTTCCCGGAAGCAGGTTCTCGCCAGCAAAATCCATCAGTAATTCGTTTTTTCAGAGCCGGTAGCAGCGCCGGCAGCAACATTTTTCTGCGCAGCCTTCATGTCGTCCTTATACTTGGACGGACACTTCACCTGCAGTTTCGTACACTCGAAATAACCATCGCGCATATACCCGTTCAGGTCCATGCCGTCTGATTTTTCCATATCGGTAAGCTTCGCATTATTATAAATTACCTTGCTCCGCCTACCATCCTTGTCTATGGCATAAAAAGTAGTGAGGTTCGGATTTTTCAGGGCGTCGTATTCGATCGGCGTGGTTTTGTCAAGCTGCACTTTCACAACAACAAATTTCCCGTCCTTCCGCTTCGCGGAGGCAAACGTTTCCTGGGTAGTGAGGTCTTTTATAAAAAACGACATACCCACGATACCGGAGATGACAAGCAGCAGCAATATGATATGGATCTTTTTCATGTTCGATGAATGGCAAGCAAATTTAGCGCAAAATACCCGAGCATCCCTTTTACAACGATTGATTTTGGTCAGCCGGGACAGATTTCACAAAACAATAAACATGACTTTGAACAGGTTGCAGGCGGCGGGGATTTTGCCGCTACCTGCAACCAGAGTAACTTGCACGGCTCAATGGATGCCACATGATCGACCTGACGAAATTTGACCCGAACAGCGCCGGAAACCCGAACAACAACATTTTCGGCCTCCCGGTGTCCGAGGAGGATGCCAGGCTGGTGATCCTGCCGGTTCCCTGGGAAGTAACTGTAAGCTTTGGTTCTGGCACCGCCCGGTCAGCGGAACAGATCATGACCGCCAGCCTGCAGGTTGACCTTTTCGATCCGGACTACCCCGACCAGTGGCAGCAGGGCTATTTCCTGAAAGAGCCCGACCGCAAGGTGCTGCTGAAAAGTGATTACCTGAGAAAAGAGGCGGAACTGTATATTGATTATATTTCCAAGGGCGAGCAGGTGGAAAATAACCACTTCATGCGCAAAACGCTCCGCGAGGTAAATGAAGGAAGCAACTTCCTGAATAACTGGGTATATCACCAGGCAAAAGAACTGCTGGAAAAAGACAAGCTGGTAGCCCTGCTCGGAGGTGATCACAGCACACCGCTGGGCTTCATGAAAGCCATCGGTGAAAAGCATGGGGATTTTGCCATACTGCAGATCGATGCACATTGCGACCTGCGTGAAGCTTATGAAGGCTTCGTTTATTCACACGCCAGCATCATGTACAATGCCCTCAGGGAAGTGCCGCAGCTGGCGAAGCTGGTGCAGGTGGGCATCCGCGACTATTCGCAGGGTGAGCATGAGTTCATCCGGGAAAACAATGGGCGCATCAAAACTTATTTTGACAGGGACATCCGGATCCGCCAGTATGATGGTGAAACATTCCGGCAGATCATTGATGAAATGATCGCTGCCCTGCCCGACAAGGTCTATATCAGTTTTGATATCGACGGACTTGATCCCAAGCTCTGCCCCAACACAGGTACACCGGTCCAGGGAGGATTTGAAACAGAGCAGGTATTTTATATTTTCAACAGGATGCTGAAAGCCGGAAAGCAGATCATTGGTTTTGACCTTAGCGAGGTAAGCACCAGTGAATCGGGCTGGGACGCCAATGTGGGTGCACGGGTACTGTTCAGACTTTGCAATTTGATGGTGGCAAGCAACCCGGTGCAGCATGTATAGCGTTGGTGTGAAAATAGAAGGTATTGAAAGCAGGAGAAGAAGCGCGGGACTTCTTCATATTGTTATTGCGTTCTTCCTGATGGTGAATGCGCGCAATTACCTGGTGCAGACCGGATACGCGAACATGGGGCTGATGGTACCTGTTTTCATTGTAGCGCTGATTTCGGGATTGTACGGGATTTTCCGCCGCAGCATTGATATTACGGCGCGGTACAATTACTGGATGCGGTTGCTGCAGGTCGTCACCTTCGCATTGATGGGCTTCGCGTGGATCGGTACCGGAAGGACCATTGATTACATCGCCATATTTATTTTTTCATTTCTCTGTATCCTGCTGATGTTCTCCGAAAGGCGCATCTTCCAGGAAACGGCCATCACCATGGATGAAAAGGGCTTGCACATCCCGGGTTATTACCGGGAGCACCTGGTGAAATGGCACGAAATCTCGGAGGTGGTGGTCCGCGAGGATTTCCTTACAATTTTTCATGTAAGGCAGAAATACCTTCAATACCAGGTAAAACAGGACCTTTCCACGCTTGAAGTGGCAAAAATGAACGCTTTTTGCAAGGAAATGATCGAACAGGTGCAGACCCCTTCCACCGCGGAATAATCAAACAGAAACAATGTCTCCTTTTATACTTTATTCAGACGGCAAGGGAAATATTTTCGAGGATACCAGCCTGTATGTTACCGGCAGAAGCGGGTGGGATGCGCTGCCTGTTGCTGCAGACGAGTGGATCGGCCTGCCTGAAGGCGGGCAGTTGTACGAATTGCCCGGACGCCGCGGCATCGGCATCGATGTGAAGACCGGCGATATGCGGCTTTGCGACAAAGGCTGGGCCGTCGCAGCATTCATCCCGCCGGCGCATACCGGTTTTTACCTGGCAGCTTATGAAACACAGCCGGATGCTCCTACGCTTCCATTGTTCTGTTATACGGCTGTCGGCTGGCATGACGGGAAATTCTTTGTTCCTGCGGTTCGCATCGAGCAGGACATCCGCCAGGAATGTGCCGGCTTCGACCACGCAAGAGTGGAAGATGGTGTGGCGCATTTCCTGAAGGCTTACCCGCACAACCGGCTGGTAAATCACCTGGCCAATAACTGTGCGCTGACCTATCACTGCCCGGCAGCGAGAAATTATTTCCTGGGAAGATGGGAATGTCCCGTGCCCGCATCACCGGCATGCAATGCCAACTGCATCGGGTGCATTTCTTT
>DASUVB010000483.1:0-2008 GCA_036373835.1 Flavisolibacter sp.
TCTGAAAAAATCATGTACCGCCTGCTGGTTGCGGAGATCCAGTTGTGAAGATGTCCTTGTAATAATATTTTGGTATCCATCGTTGCGCAGCCGGCGTGTAATGGCGGATCCGACCATGCCCCTGTGCCCGGCTACATAGACTTTGGCAGACTTTTCCATCATTCGTATTGGTTCATCGTTCGGTATCCGGATTCCTTCAGCAGCACCTCCCTGCTGAAAAGTTCAATATCGGCATCTACCATTTCCCGTACCAGTTGTTCAAGGGAGTATTGAGGTGTCCAGCCCAGCTTTTCCTTTGCTTTTGTTGCATCTCCCAGCAGGAATGCGACCTCCGTTGGACGGAAATACCGTTCATCTACTTCTACAACGACCTCCCCCGGTTTTAATTTGATATCCGGGCTGGAAACAGACACGACGACCCCTACTTCTTCCCTGCCGCTTCCCCGGAAAGTAACCTCCACACCGGCATGCGCGAATGCCATGCGTACGAACTCACGAACGGAAGTAGTCACCCCGGTGGCAATCACAAAATCTTCCGGTACGTCCTGCTGCAGCATCAGCCACATAGCCTGCACATAATCCCTGGCATGTCCCCAGTCGCGGTGTGCATCCAGGTTTCCCAGCCATAATTTGTTCTTCAGCCCGAGTACGATCTCGGCTACGCCGCGCGTGATCTTGCGGGTGACGAAGGTCTCACCGCGCAGGGGGCTTTCGTGGTTAAAGAGGATACCGTTACAGGCGAACATACCGTACGCCTCCCGGTAATTCACCGTGATCCAGTAGGCATACAGCTTGGCCACCGCATACGGGCTCCTTGGGTAAAAAGGCGTGCTTTCCTTTTGCGGCGTTTCCTGCACCAGGCCATAGAGTTCCGAGGTTGAAGCCTGGTAGACCTTTGTTTTGCCAGTCAGCCCGAGTATCCTGATGGCTTCCAGGATGCGAAGCGTACCCAGTCCGTCGGTATTGGCGGAGTATTCCGGTTCGTCGAAGCTCACGTGCACATGGCTCATGGCGCCAAGATTATAGATTTCATCAGGTTGTACCTGCTGAATGATCCGGATGATGTTGGTCGAATCCGTCAGGTCGCCGTAATGCAGCGTGAACCGGACGTTCTTTTCGTGGGGATCCTGGTACAGGTGGTCAATGCGTTGCGTATTGATCAGGGATGTGCGCCGCTTAATGCCATGGACTTCGTATCCTTTTGCCAGCAGCAGCTCTGCAAGGTAGGCACCGTCCTGTCCTGTAACGCCTGTGATCAGGGCTTTCTTCATACTTCAGTACTGTTGTACCGCAAATGTATATGCAAAATGGCTGATTACCTGATCAACGCAAATGTGCCCTTGTTGAAGAAATTTCCGTTGCACATTCCATCTGCTTCTACGGTATAAACGTACACGCCTGCCTCCTGCAGCACTGAACCGACGTAGCCATTCCACCCTTTACCCGGCGTATTCGTCTGGAATATCAGCTGACCCCACCTGTTGAATATGCGGAAGGTGTACTTCGTGTGTGGCCCGACGAGAACAGGCCGGAAAAAGTCGTTAAGGCCGTCCTGGTTTGGTGTGAATGCATTGGGAACAAAAAGTCTTTGTTCACCTTCCTTATTGAAATAGACGGTCACGGTATCACTACCGGTGCACCCTGCAGCCGAAGTACCTGTCACTGTATACGTGGTGCTAACCGGTGGTTTTACTGTGACCTGGCCGTTGCTGTTGCGTACAATATAATCGGAAGGGTACCAGGTGTACGAGACACCACCGGTAGCGATAAGCACCGTTGAATCGTTGCTGCACGATACATCGTTTTGTTTAAAAACTTTAATGTCAGCCTCCGAAGAAGCAACTATCGGGATGAAGATAATCGTATCACGACCGCAGGATGGATCACTGATCTGTACAGAATATGTTGTGCTGGCATTGATGATGGCTTTCGGGTTCGCTGCGGACGCATTGCTGAATACAGGTGCAGGGTCCCACGCGAACACATTGCCGCCTGAAGCCTGGAACTG
>DASUVB010000484.1:0-3182 GCA_036373835.1 Flavisolibacter sp.
AGCAACCCGTCTACCAGCGTACTCCCGTCGTACAGGAAGATGGCATAGGGACCTTTTTTGGAGCCGCCCGGAGCAGCTGCCCGAGTAAAGATGTCATAATAAGGAGCGCCTGTATTGTCTACCTGGAGCGATCCGTTTGTGTACACGTACCGCGTAATGTTTGATGCCAGGTTCCAGTTCACATCCGCAACAGCCTGGCCATTCTGGTAGTTAAAAGTACCTTCGGACGATGCCAGCAGGTAGCTTCTTGCTGCGATCTTGACATCCGGCAGGTCAATAACATAAAAACCATAATCGGTACCATCATTAAAATAGGTAATGATGGTATAGCAGCCGCTGCTTGCCGGTGTTGTTCCGGCGTTGAACAATTCAATAAACTCGTGGTGATTTACGCTTGGCTGCACATAGACTTCGTTCAGGAAGATCTGGGCCTGCGCGGCACCAATAGAAAACACAGTTGCAATAGAGAGTAAAAACTTTTTCATTTTCAGAGATTTTTGTTAACGAATAGGGTTTGATTTCAGCGTACGGATTTCTCTGAGAATGAGATGGGGCATTCCTTCGCCTCAAGACATTCATCACAGGAATTTCATAGTAAGGACTTGCTGGCAGCATGACCGGGTGCCCATGTTGCCTGGGGTGGAAGCGTCGGGGGTGGGTTGAGATATCGCTATGTGTTAAATTCTTGTGCCACAGCCGTAAGCACCTTTTTAAGCGGGCTCAGGGCGGGCGATTGGGGAAATTATCTCACCACGCATACGCAAAAGGTGCAATGCAATAAGGCCGCCGTAACGAAATGCGGTAAAAAAAATCCCCCGTCACCGGGAGATTGTTATGATAGAGTCAGGTATTACGATGCTTTTGATTCTTCCGTGATCTCTTTTTTAAGAGTGAACGTCAGTTTCCCGTTTTCCTTGTCCAAGCCGGCTTCCAGCACATCGCCTGCCTTGATATTCATATTCAGGATCTCCTCTGCCAGTGGATCTTCCAGGTATTTCTGGATGGCGCGGTGCAGCGGGCGGGCACCAAACTGCTGGTCGTAGCCTTTTTCCGCCAGGAAGCTCTTTGCATCCTCTGTCAGGTGCAGGTTGAAACCCAGGTTGCTCAGCCTTTTCAGCACACCCTTCATCAGGATGTCGATGATCTCGAAAATATTCTCCTTTGTGAGCGAGTTGAAAATAACCACGTCATCGATCCTGTTCAGGAATTCGGGTGAAAAGGTCCGCTTCAGCGCTTTTTCAATCACTGCCTTGTGTGCTTCTTCCTGGTTCTGTACACGCGACTGGGTGGCAAAGCCAACGCCTTCGCCAAAATCCTTCAGCTGCCGAACGCCGATGTTCGAGGTCATGATGATAAGGGTATTCTTGAAATCCACTTTACGGCCGAGCCCGTCAGTCAGCTGCCCATCATCCAGGACCTGCAACAATATATTATAAATGTCCGGGTGCGCTTTTTCAATTTCATCCAGCAGGATGACGCTGTACGGCTTCCTGCGAACCCTCTCGGTAAGCTGGCCACCTTCTTCATATCCAACATAGCCGGGAGGCGCTCCGATCAACCGGGACACTGTGAACTTTTCCATGTATTCGCTCATGTCGATGCGGATCAGGGCATCCTCGCTGTCGAACATGTAGCGCGCCAGCGCCCGGGCAAGCTCGGTCTTACCAACACCGGTAGGCCCGAGGAAAATAAAGGTGCCGATCGGCTTCTTAGGATCCTTCAGACCAACGCGGTTCCGCTGGATGGCCTTCACCACTTTTGAAATGGCTTCGTTCTGCCCAACCACCATGCCTCTCATGTCGTCGGTCATCTTGCGCAGCTTCTCCGTTTCAGCTTCCACCATGCGCTTCACGGGAATGCCGGTCATCATGCTGATCACTTCGGCAATTTCTTCTTCTCCGATCGGGTAGCGCTTGTGCTTGCTTTCCTCTTCCCACTGAGACTTGGCTTTTTCCAATTCTTCGCCAAGGCGCTTTTCCGTATCGCGCAGGGATGCGGCTTCCTCAAACTTCTGGCTCTTCACCACGCGGTTCTTCTCCACCTTGATATCCTCGATCTTTTTCTCCAGGTCCAGGATGTTCTGGGGAACATTAATATTCTTCAGGTGAACGCGCGCGCCCACTTCATCCATCACGTCAATCGCCTTATCGGGCAGCAGGCGGTCGGTAATGTACCGGTCGCTGAGCTTGACGCAGGCATCAATAGCCTCGTCATTATAATCAACATTATGGTATTCCTCGTATTTGGGCTTGATATTGTTCAGGATCTGGATCGTATCCTCCACGGATGGGGGATCTACCATTACTTTCTGGAAGCGCCTGTCAAGTGCTCCATCCTTTTCAATGTACATGCGGTATTCATCCAGCGTGGATGCGCCAATGCACTGAAGCTCACCACGGGCCAGCGCTGGCTTGAATATGTTGGATGCATCGAGTGAACCGGAAGCACCACCCGCACCCACGATGGTATGGATCTCGTCGATGAACAGGATGACGTCGCGATTCTTTTCCAGTTCATTCATAATGGCTTTCATACGCTCTTCGAACTGGCCGCGGTACTTGGTACCGGCAACCAGCGCTGCGAGATCGAGCGAGATCACGCGCTTGTCGAAAAGCACCCTGGATACCTTGCGCTGCACGATGCGCAGGGCAAGTCCTTCTACAATAGCAGTTTTACCCACACCCGGTTCCCCAATGAGGATCGGGTTATTTTTCTTGCGCCTCGAGAGGATCTGCGACACGCGTTCAATTTCTTTTTCGCGGCCGATGATCGGATCGAGCTGCCCGGTTTCAGCAAGCTTGGTGATGTCACGACCGAAATTATCAAGCACAGGCGTCTTGCTTTTGGTAGCACCGCCCTGGCGCGACTTCGACTGCGAGTATTTCTTCTCGTCATCAAAATCGTCGTCATTCTCTTCCTGGTATTCGGCACGTGGGTCATTTGATTTCACCATGCCCAGTTCCTGTCTGAAAAGATCGTAATCCACGTCAAATTGATTTAAGATTTGAGTTGCAATGTTTTCCTTGTTTTTGAGGATCGAGAGCATCAGGTGCTCTGTCTCCACGGTGGGGCTTTTCAGTGCTTTTGCTTCCAGGACCGTCACACGAATCACCTTTTCCGCCTGCTTGGTTAATGGAAGACTATTAATATTTGCGATGTTCTTACCGGTCTTGTCTTTCACA